>NZ_JBKYMO010000607.1:0-2940 GCF_047302915.1 Massilia sp. CT11-108
CGCTTGGCACGGTCGGCCTCGGCGGTGCGGGCTTCCAGCTGGACGCGGTCGCGTTCGCGGGCCGCATTCGCGACCTCCGCCTCGGCGGACTTCGTCTTCGCCACTTCCTGGGCGGTGGCGATCTTCTGCTTGGCGATGTAGGCCAGGCGGTCGATCGTGTCCAGGCTCTCGCGCTGGGCGGCGGCCTGGTTGGCGCGGTCGAGTGCTTCGCCGGCCTGCTTGAATTCCATTTGCGCGTACGTCGCGACCTGCGGATTGTTGTTCGCCGCGACGAAGTCGGCGCGCGCCTCGTCCAGCGTGGGTGTGGTGGTCGGGACGGTGCTGCAGCCGGCCAGGGCGATCGTGCCGGCAACGACGAGGGCCTTCAGGAAATTCATTTTCATGATGCTTCCTTTCTGCGGTTCTTGTTATTGGGCTTTATTGCTGCTGGTCGGAATTGGCGCGGTCGACTTCCTGGCGCAGCACGCGCAGGTCCTCGTTGAGCGCGTCGGCGGCGGCCGTGGCCTTGGCCGAATTGGCCTTGCTCTGCGCCAGCTTGGCGTCGGCCTGGGCCTGGATCGCGAGTTCGCGGGCCGTCTTGTAATCCTTGGCGGCGAGGGCCTGGTTGGCGCGCATCATCTTGTCGCGCGCAGCCGAGATCTCCGTCGGCGCCAGCTCGGGCGCGCCCGCCGACACGGCGTTTTCGACGGCATTGTGCGAAACCGCGACGGCAGCCGTGGCCGGGGTCTTTTCCGGGCTGGCGCAGGCAGCCAGCGAAAGCACCACGGCGGCTGCGCCGACCCGCGTCAGCAGGTTCTTCGATTTCGTATTCATCTTGCGACTCCTGTTTTTAGATTGTGTTGGTAACGTTATAACCCTCGCGCCGGACGAGATCGGTTCGCTGGCGCACATAGACACGGCCTCGGGCTCCCTGCGGCCGGGCTACGGTGCGGCACCGCACATTGACACAAGGACCTTTACGTTAATCTGCGATCAACCCATCCCACCAGAAGGAAGGCCATGACAACCCAGCCCACCCAACAGCCCAGGCAGGGCGCGCGCATGTCGCGTCCGGTGAAGATCACGCTCGGCATCGTCGGCGTGCTGGTGGCGATTCCCGTCATCGCCATCATCATCGTACTCACGTTCGACTGGAACCGCGCCAAACCCTGGCTCAACGACAAGGTCAGCGACGCGATCGACCGTCCGTTCGCCATTCGCGGCAATCTCGCCGTGCATTGGGAGCAGCCGTCGAAAAGCATACCGAAAGCGCAGCGCACGTGGCGCGACTACATCCCGTGGCCGCATTTGTACGCGGACGACGTCCACGTGGGCAACCCGGAAGGCCTGCCCCAGCGCGACATGGCCAGCGTGCGCCAGTTCTCGTTCTCGCTCGATCCGTTCGCGCTGCTGGGCCACCGCATCCACGTGCCCGTGCTGCGCTTCGACGGCCCGCAGGCCGAGCTGCTGCGCGTGGACGCCACGCACTACAATTGGGTCTACAAGCGCGAGGAAAAGAAATCGAAGTGGACGCTCGACCTCGAACGGGTCGTTCTGAACAAGGGCACGGTGCACGTGATCGACGCCGTGACCAAGGCCGACGTCACGGCCGACATCGACACGATCGCGAACGACCCGACCTATGGCATCGCCTTCAAGCTGCGCGGCGAGTACAACGGCGCGCCCGTGGGCGGCGGCGGCAAGACGGGTTCCGTGCTGTCGCTGCGCGACCAGGACGAGCCGTTCCCCGTCCAGGCCGACGTGCACTCGGCCAATACGCGCGTCGCCGTCGACGGGACGGTCACCCGCCCCGCCCACCTCGCGGGCATCGATGTGAAACTGAAACTGGCGGCGCCGTCGATGGCGCGGCTGTATCCGTTCACGGGCGTGCTGCTGCCCGAGACGCCCGCGTTCTCGACCGACGGCCACCTGACGGGCGAACTGGGCGAGAACAAGAGCCGCTGGGTGTACGACAAGTTCAAGGGCAAGGTGGGCCAGTCCGATATCGCGGGCCGCCTCGAATTCGCGACGGGCAAGCCGCGCAACAAGCTCACCGGCAACGTCGTATCGCACCAACTGCGCTTTGCCGACCTCGGCCCGCTGATCGGCGCCGATTCCAACGCCAGCAAGCGCGCGCGGGGCGTCGAGGCCGTGCAGCCGGAAAACAAGGCCCTCCCCGTCGAGAAATTCCATACGGAGCGCTGGAAGGTGCTGGACGCCGACGTCCGCTTCACGGCCGACCGCATCGTCAAGGACAAGGACCTGCCCATCAGCAAGCTGCAAAGCCATGTCGTGATGAACAATGGCGTGCTCACGCTGGAGCCGCTCAATTTCGTGATGGCCGGCGGCAACGTCAACTCGAACATCAAGCTCGACGGCAGCAACGCCAACAGCCCGATCAAGGCGACCGCCGACGTCAAGGCGCGCGACATCCACATCAAGGAATTGTTCCCGCAAATCGAAAAGATGCAGGCGACCGTGGGCTCGATCTATGGCGAGGCGAAGCTCTCGGCAACGGGCGATTCCGTCGGCGCGATGCTGGCCGGTGCGAATGGCGAAGTGAAAGGTCTCGTCAGCCAGGGCGTCGTCAGCAAGCTGCTGCTCGAGGAGGCCGGCCTGAACGTCGGCAACATCATCATCACGAAACTGTTCGGCGACAAGGAGGTCAAGCTGAACTGCCTCGCCGCCGACCTCGGCGTGAAGGATGGCGTGGCGCAGACCCGTACCTTCGTGCTCGACACGGAGGAAGCCATCGTCGACATCAATGGCTGGGTGAACATGTCGACCGAACAGATGGACCTGCGCATCAAGCCGGAGACCAAGGGGCTGCGCCTGTTCACGTTGCGCACGCCGTTCTACGTGCGCGGCACGTTCAAGAATCCGGACCTGTCGCTCGACAAGAAAGTGCTCGCGCTGAAAGGCGGCGCGGCGGCCGCGCTGGCCGTCGTCGCGGCACCGGCC
>NZ_JBKYMO010000608.1:0-2936 GCF_047302915.1 Massilia sp. CT11-108
CGTCTGCTCCACCGCCTGGCGGCGCGCGCCGGCGAGCGGCATGCGCGGCGCGCGCACGCGCTCGTTCGAACCGATCGCGATCGCTTCCGCGAGCTTGATGTTCTGGACGAGGTAAGTCGACACGTCCAGGTCCAGCAGGGGGCGGAACCAGCGGTAGATGCGCAGCGCCTCGTCGTAGCGCCTGGCCTGGACCAGGCGCCAGATCGCCACCGTCTCTGCCGGGAACGCGAGGCCCACGCCGGCGACCCAGCCCTGGGCGCCCACCGTCAGCGCTTCGAACGCGAGGTTGTCGACGCCGGTCAGCAGGTCGAAGCGGTCGCCGAAACGGTTGATGATGTCGGTGCTGCGGCGGATGTCGTCCGACGATTCCTTGACGGCGACGAAGCGGGGATCGTCCGCCAGTTCTTCCATGATCTCGACGGTCACGTCGACGCGGTAGGCGAGACGGTTCGAATAGATCATGACCGGCAGGTCGCCCGCCTGCGCGATGGCGCGCAAGGTCGCCACCGTCTCGCGCGGGTCCGTATGGTAGATCGTGCTCGGGACGACCATCAGGCCGTCCGCGCCCGCCCTGGCCGCCTTCTGCGCCAGCGCGCACGCATCCCGCGTGGACGCTTCCGCGACCGTCAGCAGCGCGGGCTTCGTGCCGGCCGCTTCCTTGCAGAGTTTCAGGACGTCGATGCGTTCGTCGTGCGACAGCATCGGCCCCTCGCCCAGCGAACCGCAAGCGATGAGGCCATCCACTCCGGCGTCCATCTGGATGCGGAAGCAGCGCAGCATTTCGTCATGGTCGAGCGAACCGTCCTCGTCGAACTTGGTGGTGACGGCGGGAAGAACACCTTTCCACATGGGGTTAGTCTCCTTTGCTTGAAAGGTTTCATGCTAGGCCTGTTTGGCGGCGGGGTCTTGCGTGAAGCGCTCGCCGGGGAAGCCGAAATCGGCACAGCGCCCGGCCGCCGTTTGCCATGCGGGCGCAACCCGCCTATATTGGCGTCCGGGAGGACAACATGATCGACGACACTACCATCCGGGCCATCGACACTATCGGCATGCAGGCCGTGGAAGCGATCTTCGACGCGCTTGGCGACGTCGCATTCTTCGTCAAGGACCGGGACGGCCGTTATGTGAGCATCAACCGCACCATGGTGCGGCGCTGCGGAGTTCGGCACAAGAAGGATGTGCTCGGCAAGACGGCGCTGGAACTGTTCCCGCGCGCGCTGGCCGAGACGTATCTCGCACAGGACCGGCAAGTCATCGCCAGTGGCACGGCGATCGACAAGCAGCTCGAACTGCACATCTACCCCGGCCGCAGCCGCGGGTGGTGCATCACGAAGAAGATACCGCTGTTCGGCAAGGATGGCGACGTCGTCGGCCTGATCGGCACGTCGCAGGACCTCGGTTTGCTGGACGACCTGCACCCGGCGTACCGGCAGATCGCGCGGATCGCGCAGCACATCAGCGACAACTATCGGGAGAATATCTCGCTGAAGGCGCTGGCGGAGGAAGCGGGGTTGTCGCTGTCGCGCGTGGAACGGCTGTTCCAGAAAGTGTTCCAGCATTCGCCGCGGCAGCTGCTCGTGCAATGCCGGCTGGCGGCGGCGCGCACCCTGATCGAACAGGATCCGGGCGCGAAGATCGCGGAGATCGCGTACGAATGCGGCTACACGGACCACAGCGCGTTCAGCCGCCAGTTCAAGTCGTACGTAGGCATGAGCCCGACCGAGTACGGGCGGCAGATAAAGCTGGACTAGACGGGAATGCCCCATGCGAATGGGTCGCCCTCCTCGAACAGCAGCGTCGACTCGGCGCTGACCCAGGCCGTGCCGCGGATGGTCGGCGCGACGGTATCGCCCGCGCGGCGGTAGCTGCCTTCGAACACGCTGCCGATGATGCTCTCCTGGCGCCACACGGCGCCCTGTTCCAGCGTGCCGTCCGCGGCAAGGCAAGCCAGTTTCGCGCTGGTGCCCGTGCCGCAGGGCGAGCGGTCGTACGCCTTGCCGGGGCACAGCACGAAGTTGCGGCTGTCGGCGTTGAGAGATGGGGCGAACAGTTCCACGTGGTCGATCGGCGCGCCGCCGTCGCCCGCGATGCCTTGCGCGGCCAGCGCTGCCATGACGGCTTGCGCAAACGCCGTCAGCGCCGGGATATTGGCCGGGGCGATGTGGAGCGCATGGTGCTTGATGAGGAAGAACCAGTTGCCGCCCCACGCCACGTCGCCGCGCACGGTGCCATGGCCCGCGACATCGACGTGGACGTCCTTGCGCGTCCGGTACGACGGCACGTTGTCGATGCTCACCGAACCGTCCGCGTGCAGCTCGGCCGTCACGACGCCGACGGGCGTATCGATGCGGTGGCGTCCGGCCGTGATGCGGCCGAGGTGGGCCAGCGACACGACGAGGCCGATCGTGCCATGTCCGCACATGCCCAGGTACCCGACGTTATTGAAAAAGATGACGCCCGCCGCGCACTCCGGCGCATGGGGTTCGCACAGCAGCGCGCCCACGAGGACGTCCGAACCGCGCGGTTCGCACACGGTGCCCGTGCGGATGTGGTCGTGTTCGGCGCGCATCCGCGCGAGCCGTTCGGACAGCGGGCCGTTGCCCAGGTCCGGGCCGCCGTCGACGATGAGCCGGGTGGGTTCGCCGCCGGTGTGCGAGTCGATGATCGAGATTTTTTTCATGCCTGGAAGGCTAAACCCGGCCCGGCGGCGGGTCTTGTTGTTTTTCCGCGTCTTGATGAGGGAAAGCGGCACACCGTTTGGGGGCCAGTCATGGCGTTGTGACAATCTGCAAGAATCCAATAAAAATTTCCCAATATCATTGAACGTTGCTGCGTCAATAGACCCGCAAAATCAATGTGTTACGGATAAATAAAAGGGAAGTCACAAAATGCATCCGACCTCATCCGGCGCCAGGGCCGACCATGCCAACAACGCC
>NZ_JBKYMO010000609.1:0-2932 GCF_047302915.1 Massilia sp. CT11-108
CAGCGCGGCCGCCGCGCTGCGCGCACCCGACGCGGCCGGCGTGCTGCGCTGGATCGACCACGCGCACCAGCACCACGTGATCCAGCTGGCGAACGAGGGTTATCGCCCGTATCTCGAACTGCTGCGCGCCGGCAGTGCAGGCCATGGAAGCCACGAAGGCTGGGTACGCGCCGTGCTGCAGCGCTTCGAAGCGTTCCGCGTGCTGTGCGCCGTGCGCGAAGGCGAGTGGGGCGTCGAAGGCCTGAACGAGGCCATCGAACTGCGCCTCGCGCAGGCGGGCCTGATCGTGCGCGGCGACTGGTACGTGGGCCGCCCCGTCATGGTCACCCGCAACGACTACCCGACGGGCACGTTCAACGGCGACATCGGCCTCGCGCTGCCGGACCCGGCGCGTCCCGGTTCGCTGCGCGTGTGGTTCCTGGAAGGCGACAACGTGCGCAGCGTGCTGGCCACGCGCCTGCGCCACGTGGAGACGGCGTACGCGATGACGGTCCATAAATCGCAGGGCTCGGAATTCGCGCACACGGTGCTGGCCCTGCCGAAAGAGGGGGGCGCCGTGCTGGCGCGCGAGCTAGTCTATACGGGCATCACGCGCGCGAGCCGCCAGTTCACCCTGACGACGCCGGGGCCGGCCGTGCTGGGCGAAGCCATCCTGCGCCGCACGCACCGGGCGAGCGGATTGCGGGGAATGATCGAGAAATAAGGAGGTGGCATGAGCAACGACTGCACGCACTTTCATCACATCGTGACCCGCGAGGGCAATACCGACGGTTGCGAGGAGTGCCTTCGGATGGGCGACACGTGGGTGCACCTGCGCGTGTGCCTGACGTGCGGCCACGTCGGCTGTTGCGACCAGTCGAAGAACCAGCACGCCACGAAGCACTTCCATGCGACGAACCACCCGGTGATCCGCTCGAAGGAGCCGGGGGAGACGTGGGGCTGGTGCTACGTCGACCGGGTCGTCAAGGATCCGGTGTAGCGGCATGTTTGCGGACGAGCCGGACGACCGTGTTCCACACCCGGGTCGTCGCCGGCACGTCCAGCGTGCGTTCGACGAACGCGTTCGGACTGCCGGCACTGGCGCCGAGCTTGTACGTCAGCGACAGCAGCATCCCGTCATGCCAGCTCACCACGCGCACATCGCCCCTCGGGTTGGATGACGGCAGCGCCACGCCGGCGACAGCGCCCGCATCCGCAAATGCCGCCTCGAACACGGCACGGGTCGGCGCCGGCGGGTGGCCCAGATTAAGATTGCGAAAGAACGCGACAAATTTCGTTGGCATTCCGACATCCTGCCATATCGCAACCTATCGACCAACTCTCAGCACAACCTTTGCTTTCTCAGTGGCAACAATGTTAAAGTTGCGTTCTGGGAATAGTTATCGGGGCATTATCATGTTGATCGTCGCGGGTTTCATCATCGTGCTGCTGGCCGTGTTCGGCGGCTTCGTGCTGCAGGACGGGCACCTTGCCGCGCTGTTCCAGCCCTACGAACTCTTGATGATCTTCGGTGGCGCGCTGGGCGCGTTCGTCATCGCCAACGACCGCAAGGCGATCGGCCTCACGTGGCAGAGCCTGCCGATGCTGTTCCACGGCTCGCGCTACACCCGCGAGCTGTACATGGCGCTGATGGCCCTGATGTTCGACCTGTTGACGAAGGTGCGCCGGGAAGGGCTGATGGCGCTCGAGAACGAGATCGACGCGCCGTACGAAAGCGCCGTCTTCACGAAGTACCGCATCATCCTGCTCGACGATCACCTGATGGAATTCATTACGGACTACCTGCGCCTGATGGTGTCCGGCACGATGAACAGCTACCAGCTGGAAAACCTGATGGACAACGAGATCGCCACGTACCAGGAAGACGCCGACATCCCCGTGCAGGCAATCCACAAGCTGGCCGATGGCATGCCCGCGTTCGGCATCGTCGCCGCGGTGATGGGTGTCGTGCACACGATGGGGTCCATCGGCCGGCCGCCGGCGGAGCTGGGCGGCTTGATCGCGGCCGCGCTCGTGGGGACGTTCCTCGGCATCCTGCTGTCGTACGGCCTCGTCGCGCCGCTCGGGAGCCTGCTGCACCGGCGCCACCAGGAAGTCGTCAAGGCGCTGCAATGTGTAAAAGTGACGCTGCTGGCCTCGATGAACGGCTATGCGCCGACGATCGCCGTGGAATTCGGCCGCAAGGTCATCTCGGCCACGGAGCGCCCGACCTTCGCCGAACTGGAAGGCCATGTGCGCCAGCTGAAGTCGCGCTGAGTTCTCAGTTGCGCGGCAACTCGATCCCCGCCAGCTTCCAGCTCCACAGGCCGTCGCGCCGGAACACGAAGCTGCCGCCGTCGTCCGCCGTGACGGCGAAATGGCGCCAGCCGCGGTAGTGCAGCGCATAATGCGGCTCGTGCTGCGGCGGCTTGTCCCGTGGCGGCTCCGCGGCGGGCGTCCCGGCGTCCCGGGTGGGTTTGCCGATCGATACCTTGCCGTGTTCGACCATGGCGGCGACACCGGCCGGCGACACGATCGCGTCCACGAGCGGATCCGCGACGGCCCGTGCGAAGGCCTGGCCGATCGCGGCGAAGGCATTGGTGTCCGCGTCGCGGGCGATCGACCCGAGCAACTGGCTCTTCACGCTGTCGCGCGGGCAGGAAAGTCGACCTGGGCGGAGACGCCCTCGGCATCATGGCGCTCCACGGCCGCGCGCAGGCGGTTCAGTGTCCACCAGGGGCTGGCGAAGCTCGTGGCGGCCACGACGAGGAGGGCGCCGGCGGCGAGGATTCGGGTACGGTTCATGAGCATCGCAAATGACAAGGCCGGAACAGTCGCCCGGCCCGGCCTTCGGTATTGATATCGGTCGCCCGCTCAGCGATGGCGGCGGTGACGCGTGACGGTCACGTGCTTGTGGCTGCGGCGCGTGGTGCCGCCCGCGGTTGCACGGATG
>NZ_JBKYMO010000610.1:0-2922 GCF_047302915.1 Massilia sp. CT11-108
CCCCCCCCCCCCCCCCCCCCCCCCCCCCCCCCCCCCCCCCCCCCCCCCCCCCCCCCCCCCCCCCCCAACTGGGCGCGCGCCGGCAGGATCACCGGGCCTGAGCTCTACCGCCGGAGCCCCGGAAGTAGTATGCTGCGCGAGTCTCTTCGCCACGTCCCGTCATGCCATCCCCGATCCGCCCCGGCCTCCTCATCCTGCACGGCAACCAGATGGAGCTGTTGCGCGCCGCCGTCTTCGACTGGCTGCGCGACAATCCGCTCGGTCCGCTGGAAGAAGAGATCATGCTCGTCCAGTCGAACGGCGTCGCCGAGTGGCTCAAGATCGCCCTGGCGGAGGAGCTGGGCGTGTGCGCGGCCACGCGCGTGGCGCTGCCGGCCCGCTTCCAGTGGGAAGCCTACCGCGGCATGCTGGGGCCGGAACGGGTGCCGCGCCGTTCGCCGTTCGACAAGGATGCGCTCACGTGGCGCCTCATGCGCCTGCTGCCCGAGCTGCTGGAAAAGGATAAATTCGAACCGCTGCGCCATTTCCTCTCCGACGGCGACGCCGAGCGCCGCCTGCAGCTGGCCGAGCGTCTCGCCGACCTGTACGACCAGTACCAGGTCTACCGCGCCGACTGGCTCACGGATTGGGCCGAAGACCGCGACCAGCTGCGCCGCCCCGGCGGCGAGCCGATCCCGCTGACACCGGACCAGTGCTGGCAGGCGCAGCTCTGGCGCGAGATCCACGCGAGCCTGCCGCCAGAGCGCCGCTGGTCCGGCCGCGCGACGATCCACCAGCAATTCATGGCGGCGGTGACGGAAGACCGCGAACCCGTGCTGCGCCTGCCGCGCCGCGTGATCCTGTTCGGCATGTCGACCCTGCCGTACCAGACGATCCAGGCGATGGCGGGCCTGTCGCGCCACACGCAGGTGCTGATCGCGGTGCCGAACCCGTGCCGGTTCTACTGGGGCGACATCATCGAAGGCCGCGAACTGCTGCGCGCGGCCTATAAACGGCAACAGCACCGCAACGGCAGCGACCTGTCCGAGATCCCCGTCGAGCAGCTGCACGCGCACAGCCATCCGCTGCTCGCGAGCTGGGGACGGCAGGGCCGCGATTTCGTGCGCATGCTCGACGAATTCGACAATGGCGAGGGCGCGCAATTCGGCAACCTGCGCATCGACCTGTTCTCCGACGAAGACGGCGAGACCTTGCTGGGCCAGGTGCAGGCCGCCGTGCGCGACCTGCTGCCGCTCTCGGAGCATCCGCACACGCCGCCGCCGGCGGAAGACCGGTCGATCGAATTCCACATCGCGCACAGCGCCCAGCGCGAAGTCGAAGTGCTGCACGACCAGCTGCTGTCGTGGTTCGCGGAAGAGCGGGAAGGTAACGAGAGAGGCGCCTTGCGCCCGCGCGACGTCGTCGTGATGGTGCCGGACATCGAGACCTTCTCGGCCGCCGTCCACGCCGTGTTCGACCAGCACAAGCGCAGCGATCCGCGCTACATCCCGTTCGAGATCGGGGACGTGAAGGACCGCAGCGTGAATCCGCTGCTCGTGGCGCTGGAATGGCTGCTCCGCCTGCCGCAGCAGCGCTGCCGCCAGAGCGAGGTGCGCGACCTGCTCGACGTGCCCGCGCTGGCCGCCCGCTTCGGCCTGGAGGAAGCCGACCTGCCCATCCTCGGGCACTGGATCGAAGGCGCCAGCGTGCGCTGGGGCCTGGACCAGCGCCACCGCGCGGGACTCGGCCTCGGCTCGGCCGGCGAACAGAATTCCTGGCTGTTCGGCGTACGGCGCATGCTGCTCGGCTATGCGACCGGCCACGGCGCGAGCTTCCGCGACATCGAGCCGTATCCGGAAGTGGGCGGCCTCGATGCCGCGCTGGCGGGCTCGCTGGCGGAACTGGTCGAAGCGCTGCTCGCGTGGCGCGAAGACCTCGACCGCGTCCAGACGCCGATGGAGTGGGGCGATTGCGCCCGCGCGCTGCTGGCCAGGTTCTTCCGCGCGACGAACGAGGAAGACCGCCTGATGCTGCACCAGCTGGAAGAAGCGCTGCAATGCTGGCTGGAGATCTGCGAGAACGCGCTGTTCGACGAACCCGTGCCGCTGGCAGTCCTGCGCGAAGCGTGGCTCGGCCAGCTGGACCAGCCGGCGCTGTCGCACCAGTTCGTGTCCGGCGGCGTCACGTTCTGCACGCTGATGCCGATGCGCGCCGTGCCGTTCCGCGTCGTCTGCCTGCTCGGCATGAACGATGGCGATTTCCCGCGCCGCGGCCACCAGTCCGACTTCGACCTGCTGGCGCTGCCGGGCTTGGGCCGCCCGGGCGACCGCTCGCGCCGCGACGACGACCGCTACCTGATGCTGGAAGCGGTGCTGGCCGCGCGCGACAAACTGTACGTGAGCTGGGTCGGCCGCAACGTGCGCGACAACACGGAGCAGCCGGCGTCCGTGCTCGTGTCGCAGCTGCGCGATTATCTCGCCGCCGGTTGGGACCTCGACCTGGCCGAGCGCACGACGGTGCACGCGCTGCAGCCGTTCTCGCGCCGCTACTTCGAGCGCGGCGGCCTGCTGACGTATGCGGGCGAGTGGCGGTCGGCGCACGGTGCCGACGCTTCCGGTGTCGGCGACGACGTGCTGCCGCCGTTCGAACTGGATGCCGACTACCGGCTCACGCTGGGCGAGCTGGCGAGCTTCCTGCGCCAGCCCGCGCGCTACTTTTTCCGCCGCCGCCTCGGCGTGACGTTCGCGGACCTGGAAGTCGTTGGCGAGGACGAGGAACCGTTCTCGCTCGATGCGCTCGACCGCTACTTCCTGGAAGACACGCTGCTGGACGACAGCGGCACGCCGGAAGCACCGCACGAGGTGCGCCAGGTGCTGGAGACGCGCGCCGCGCGGCTCGCGCGCGAAGGCGTCCTGCCGATCGGCCTCGTGGGCCGGCAATGGC
>NZ_JBKYMO010000611.1:0-2920 GCF_047302915.1 Massilia sp. CT11-108
ACCCGCCAGTTAGCTCCGTCTCGTGGGCTCGTATATGTTTATACCACACCCCCACGCCAGGGTGCCGCCGAGGGCCAGCAGCCCGGCCAGCGAACCCCATTGCAGGAACCCGGCGAACGTGACGGCGACGGGCACGCCGACCAGCAGGGCCAGCAGCAGTCCGCGCCATACCGGTCCCCTCGCCATGAGGGCGAGCGGGATGCCGAACGCGATCCAGAACACGGGTTCGACGATGAAGATGAGGTCGCCGTAATACCAGCGCGCATCGAACGGCCAGAATGGATGCACGCCGTAGACGTTGAGTCCGTCCATCGAGATGTGCAGCACCATGCCCACGCAGGCCATCAGGAGCGCCGCGAACCGGGCGCGCGGGCTGGTGCGCAGCAGTCCGCGCGCCGCCGGCCACAGCAGCCAGACCAGGCCCAGCAACAAGGCAACTTCGCCGAGTGCCGCCAGCAATGTGTGCGTATGGCCGCGGTGATGCAACAGATAGCCCAGCGGTGCCTCGAGCAGCTTCGTGAGCACGAGGTCCAGGTCGGGGAAATTGCTGGCGAGGCAGCCGATGGTGAGGAGCAGGCGCGTGCGGACGCGCTGCGCGTCGGATGCGGGCTCGGCAGGCACGCTGCGGTCGATCAGCGCGCCGATGCCGAGGCCGACGACGGAGTGGGTGAGATTATCCATCCTGCAATCTTACCCAAACCGCAAGCTGGCGGATCGAACTGCTTACTGCGCCGACGGTGCGTTCAACGCGGTCCGGCAGATCCGGGCCGCTTGCAAGCCCAGCCAGGCAGCGTTCGTCCAGAAGAAGACGTAAGGCAGGGCGACGAGGGCGACGCCGGCCGTCCGCGCGTAGAACGACAGCAGGATCGTGACCGCGCCGCAGAATGAGGCGAGCACGAACGCCGCGCTATGCCGTGCAGCCGTTTCCGACGTGCCGGCCGCGAAGCCGATCAGCAGCGCGATGGCGAGGCAGATGGCGATGACGGCGGTCGAGGCGATCCCGGAAAAGCTGTTGTGGAGGCGGGCAAGAACGACGACGGTCGCGAGGTATCCACCCAGGAAAACGGTAAGTTGGCGTAATTTCATTGGAACTCAGGCAAGCTGTGCCATCGTCGGCAGAAAATGCGACGATGCGCGAATGCCACAAGTATACATGCACTCAGGAAAACCTGCCGCGGCCTCGAACATTACTGCAGTAAAGGGATTCCCTGCAATTTGTCTGGATTCCGCACTACATATATACGCGAAATGGTGCCGTCGTGAATGCAAAACGACTGCACGGATTCGACTTTCCCATCGATGTAACGAACCAGTCCCGGTTCGCCGTTCACACGTGCCATCTTGTAGACAACCCGATCGCGGAACGCATTGTCAACCGCCCAATACAGCCCTGCTACGCGTCCTGTCCCGATGAGGACCTTGTGCAGGGACTCCACTTTTCCTCCGCCGTCCGCCCGGAATTCGACATCGGCCGACAGGAGCGTCTTCATCGCAGCGCGATCGGCGTTGGCGGCCGCCTGCATGAATTGTTCGAGGACGACGCGATGCATCGACTTCGAGACCGTGAAACGCGGACTCTCCTGGCGTATCCGTTCCTGGGCGCGGTGGACCAATTGCCTGCACGCGGCTTCGCTTTTGCCAAGCATGGCCGCGACGTCACCATAATCCTGGTCGAATACTTTGCGCATCAGGAATGCGGCCCGCTCTTCCGGCGTGAGCCGTTCCAGCACCCAGAGCATGGCGACGGAGACATCGCTGGCCAATTCGGCAGCGGCCTCGGGCGTGTCTTCGACGATCTCGACGACGGGTTCCGGAAGCCACCAGCCGGTGTAGGCGTCACGCTCGGTTTTCCGGCTGCGCAGGCGGTCGATCGACAGTCGCGTCGTGATGGTCACCAGCCAGGCCTCGGCCGACCTGACGTCGTCACGCACGCTTGCGCTGTACCGCAGCCAGGCGTCCTGGACGACGTCTTCTGCGTCGGCGCGCATGCCGAGCATACGATAGGCAATCAGGAAAAGACGTGGGCGTAATGCTTCGAACACAAGCAGGTCGGCAGACTTCATGGCTACCCCAGGGACTTGAACAATACTGACTAGACGATCCGGCACCGACCGTTGTGACGGATCCGTCCGGTGTGTCACGGCGGCGCGCGGTCGCACGTCTTGTGGAAAGCGGCGGGCAGGGTTGCCAACCGCATGACCAATCACCGCATGAAAGGAAAACGCACGATGAATCGCGCAAACTGGTTTCAAGTGTCGCAGGAAGGCGCCAAGGCGCTGGGAGCACTCCACCATTACGTAACGACGGGCTCGGGTCTGGAACCGGGACTCATACACCTTGTTTTCCTCAGGACGTCCCAATTGAATGGTTGCGCACATTGCATCGACGTCCATACCCGCGATCTCATCAAACACGGGATGTCCGTCGACAAGATTGTACTGGTGCCGGTATGGGAAGAAGCCGCCTATCTGTTTTCGGACGAGGAACGGGCGGCCCTGGCGTGGACGGAGGAAGTGACGCGCGTGAGC
This sequence comes from Massilia sp. CT11-108, assembly GCF_047302915.1. Taxonomy (NCBI): domain Bacteria; kingdom Pseudomonadati; phylum Pseudomonadota; class Betaproteobacteria; order Burkholderiales; family Oxalobacteraceae; genus Massilia; species Massilia sp. CT11-108. Next base: position 2,529 of record NZ_JBKYMO010000611.1, read on the forward strand.
GAGACCCATGCATCGGACGCGGCCTACGCGGCGGCATTGGCCGCGTTTGGAGAACAGGCCCTGGTCGAACTGACGATCGTGATCGCGGCCATGAACGCGATCAATCGCATGGGCATCAGCTTCCGGTTGAAACCGCGCGCAAAGGCCTGAAACGGCGCCGGTGCCGACGGACCGTCAGCGCTGCGGACATGGCGCGGGCAGCACCGCGACGGTACCCGCGTAACCGTCCGGCAGCACCAATGACAGGCAGGTGCACGCCGCCAGCAGGGGTTCGTCGCAGCCCCCCCATTCCGCTAGCGCCAGCCCCCGGCATTTGAGCCTGGCTTCGCGCTCGCTCCACGCGCGCGCGACGCACCCCCCGCCGAGCGTCAACAGGAGGAAGTCGAGCGAGG
>NZ_JBKYMO010000612.1:0-2920 GCF_047302915.1 Massilia sp. CT11-108
GGCGAGCAGCGCGCGTACGGCGCCCGCGTCGGCGGCGGGGGCACTGCCGGCCGCCACGAGCACGTTCACGAGACGCGTGGACGCGTCCACCTCGGCACGGATGTCGCTCCGGAGTGAATACAGTTGTATCAGCGTGGTCATGGCCAGCAGGCTGCCCAACAGAAGGCAGAGCGAGCCGAGAAGGCGGCGGCGCAGGTCCATGTTCCCCTCGTCATGTGTTGTTTGCCCTTGTGTACGCAACTTCCATACCAGTCGGGAATTTTTCCCTGTCGCCGCCACCGCGGCGCTGGAATAGTTCGTGCAAAAGAAAGCACAAGGAGACATCGATATGACCCGCACCGCACTCGCCGTCGCCGTCGCGGCACTCTGTCACGGCATCGCCGCGGCCGAACCGGCGCCCGCCATCGTGGAAATCGTCGGCACGACGCCGCTGCAGGGCCTCGGCGTCGCGCGCGAACGGATCCCCGCGAACGTCCAGGCGCTGGACGGCGACGACATGAACGACCCGTCCGCCGCGACCTTGCCGGCCGCGTTGAACCGGCGCCTGGGCAGCGTGTTCGTCAACGAGATCCAGGGCAATCCATTCCAGCCGGACGTCAGCTACCGCGGCTTCACCGCGTCGCCGCTGCTCGGCACGCCGCAGGGATTGTCCGTCTACGTGGACGGAGTGCGCATGAACCAGCCGTTCGGCGACGTCGTCAGCTGGGACCTGATCCCGCGCGCGGCCATTTCCACGCTGAGTCTCATGCCGGGCTCGAATCCGCTGTTCGGCCTGAACACGCTGGGCGGCGCGCTCGCGGTCCGCACGAAGGATGGCCTGCACGATGCGGGCAGCGCCGTGCAGGCGCAGGCGGGCGGTTACGGCCACGGCGAGGTCGTGTTCGAGCACGGTGGGCACGACGACCGCGGCCTGCACTGGTACGTCACGGGCATGGCGTTCCGCGACGGCGGCTGGCGCGACGACTCGCCCACGCGCCTCGGCCAGATGTTCGGCAAGGCGGGCTGGCACGACGGCGTCACGGACGTGGCGGCGAGCGTCGCACTGTCCGGCAGCCGCCTGGCCGGCAACGGGCTGCAGGAGCAGCGGATGCTCGACCGGGACTACGCGAGCGTCTACACGAAGCCGGACGTGACGCGCAACCGCGCCGTGCTGCTCAACCTGACCGGCAGCCGCAAGGTGGCGGACGACGTGCTGTTGTCCGGGAACGCGTATTACCGCCACATCCGCACGACGACGTTCAATGGCGACTTGAACGATGACGACGACGGATTATTCGACGCCATCGTCAACCGCACCGCGAGCACGCAGACGAACCATGGGCTGAGCGGACAGGCCGAGTTTTCCGGCCGCCTGACAGTGGGCGCGGCGTACGACGCGAGCCGCGCGGACTTCCGCCAGGATGCGCAATATGGCGACTTGCATGCGGACCGCAGCGTCACGCCGGTGCGCGTGTTCGACGACGACATGGCCATCGACCTCGTCGGCCGCACGCGCACGTGGAGCGTCTTCGCGACGGATACCATCGACCTGCGCGACGACCTGCACGTCACGCTGTCCGGGCGCTACAACCGGACGGCGGTGCACAACCGCGACCGGATCAATCCGGGCGGCGGCAGCGGCTCGCTCGACGGCGACCACCATTTTGGCCGCTTCAATCCGGCGCTCGGCATCACCTGGGCACCGTCGCGCAAGTTCAACGTCCATGCCGGCTACGACGAAGGCAGCCGCACGCCGACGGCCGTGGAACTGGGCTGCGCGGATCCGGAAAATCCCTGCAAGCTGCCGAACGCGATGGCGGGCGATCCGCCGCTGAAGCAGGTCGTCACGCGCACGTGGGAAGCGGGTGTGCGCGGTACCATCGGCCGGATGCACTGGAACGCCAGCGTGTTCCGCGCGACGAACGACGACGACATCCTGTTCGTCGCGGACGATGCGGCGGGCTTCGGCTACTTCCGCAATTTCGGCCGCACGCGGCGCCAGGGCGTCGAGCTGGGCGTCGACGGCCGCGCCGGGCCGGTGACCGTCTCCGCCTACTACACGTACCTGCACGCGACGTTCGCAAGCGGCGAGACGGTGGGCGGCGAGGGCAACAGCAGCGCGGATGCCGACGGCAATATCGCGATCCATCCCGGCGACCGCATCCCCCTGATTCCGCGCCACGTGTTCAAGGCGCGCGCGGCATGGCAGATCCTGCCTGCGTGGTCGGCGGAACTGGGCGTGCTGGCGGTTTCCGGCTCGACGGCGCGCGGCAACGAGAACGGCCTGCACCGCCCGGACGGCGCGGCGTACCTGGGCCGCGGCGCGACGACTGGCCATGCCGTGTTCGACTTCGGCACGGCGTTCCAGGCGACGCCACGCCTGCGCGTGTTCGCCCAGGTCGACAACCTGCTCGACCGGCGCTATGCGACGGCGGCGCAGCTCGGCACGACCGGGTTCGATGCGGACGGCAGCTTCGTCAAGGATGACCGCGTGCACTCGACGTTCTACGCGCCCGGCGCGCCGCGCACGGTTCGAGTGGGGGTGCGCTACACGTTCAACTGAGCTTCGACCGACGGCTCACACCCACAGCCGGTACATCCAGAACGATTCGTCCTCGGCGAAGCGGCGCGCGAACTCCGCCGGGGTGAAGCCGGTGATGCGCCGGACGGCGCGCGTCATGTGGGCCTGGTCGGCAAAACCTGCGTCCAGCGCCATCGTGGCCCAGTCGAACGGCTGGCCGGCGTCGTGACGGTCGCGCGCCGCGAAGAACAGGCCTTCCGTGCGCACGATCGACTGCCATTCGCGCAGCGAGCGGCCGCTGAACGATTTGATGCGGCGCTCCACGTGGCGCGGACTGTGCTCGCGCCGCCATTCGTGCGCCTGCCACGCGAGGCGCTCGACCCAGTTGCGGCCGAGCTGGCGCAGCGACGGCTGGTCCGT
>NZ_JBKYMO010000613.1:0-2918 GCF_047302915.1 Massilia sp. CT11-108
AGACGGCCTCGCTGCCCTCCACCGCGACGCCCAGCGCCGGCGCGGCCGGCAGCGCGATCTCGCGCACCCCGGGCATGATGTTCGTTGCGGGATCGCGCCAGCTCGTGTAGCCGATGTGCGTCTGCGCCATCATGTGGTTCCACTTGCCGCCATTGATCGTGTGGTACTCGCGCGAGATCGCGGCGTCCTGCGCGAACAGGTCGCGCGCCCGCGCCGCGAGGTCGTTCGTGTCGGCGCGGCCCTGCTGCGCGTGGAGGCGATTCGCCTGCACCGTCGCATACAGTTCGCCCAGCGTGCCCGATGCGCGCACGGGATGCTCGACGAGCTGGAAGAACGCGTCCTTCTGCGCCGGCGCCAGCTTCGCCTTCACCCGCTCGACACGCGCGGCGAGGTCGCGCCAGTCGGCGACGATGCGCTCGGACTCGCGGTAGTTCGTCGCGCTGTACGTGCCCGGCTCCAGCTGTTCCGGCCGGCGGCGCCCGTTGTAGCGGGCGTAGGTCTCCACGATGTCGGCGATTTCCGCGGCAAGGTCAGGTGACTGAGCGGCACCGAATTCACGCGTCGCCCACAGCTTCAGGTACTCGGGCAGACGCGACGCGGGCCACGCGGCCGGGTTCCACGCATAGGTGAGGAAGAATTCCGTCGGCACTTCCATCGGCTTGAGGTCGCCCACGTTCACGACCCACAGCCGGTCCGCGCCGAGGCGCCACGCGAGGTGCATCTGTTCCCACACCTTCGGCAGCGGCGTCACGTTGATCCACTTGTACGAGCGCGGGCCGCCCACGTAATCGAAGTGGTAGTAGATGCCGGCGCCGCCGCTGCGCTTGCGTTCTTCGGCGGTCGGCAGGCGGCGGATATTGCCCCAGTTGTCGTCGCACCAGAGCAGCGTGACGTCATCCGGCACGCGCATGCCCTTCTCGTAATACTCCTGGACTTCCTTGTACAGCGCCCACACCTGCGGTACCTGCGGCAGCGGTTTCCCGGTCGTCTTCGCGATCATCGCGCGCTGGTCGGCCACGATCCGCTGCAGCAGCGCGACGTTCGATTCCTCGGACATCGGCTCGTCGCCGTCGCCGCGCATGCCGAGGGTGATGACCTTGTCGTAGTCCTTCGCGCGGTCCAGCCCCTGCTGCCAGAATTCGCGCAGCACCTGTTCGTTGCGGCTGTAGTCCCACGGACCCTTGCCGTACTTTTTCCACTCCGCGTGGGCGCGCATCAGCGGTTCGTGGTGCGACGTGCCCATCACGATGCCCATCTCGTCGGCCAGCGGGCCGTTCTCCGGATCGTCGTCGTAGAACGCATTGCCCCACATGGCGGGCCACAGGTAGTTGCCGCGCATGCGCAGGATCAGCTCGAACAACTTGCCATAGAACTTGTGGTTGAAGCCGCCGAATTTTTCCTTGGCCCAGCCGGACAAAGCGGGCGCCTCGTCGTTCAGGAAGATGCCGCGGTCGCGCACGACGGGCGCGTCGGCCACGCGCGTGCCGGCCGCCACGGCGAGCACGTCGTGCTTCGCGGGCGCGACGTCGGCCCACCAGTTCCATGGCGAGACGCCGATCTGCTCGGACACCGTGTACAGCCCGAAGATCGTGCCGCGGCGGTCGCTGCCCGCGACGACGAGCGCACGCGCCACGCCCGGCAGCGGATTGCGCACCGTCTGCACGAGATAGCCTTCCCATTTCCCGCGCACGGCCTTCGCATCGATCTTGTTCTCGCGCGCGAGGCGGTCGATCAGCGCGCTTTGGCCGAGCGTGCCGACGATGACGACATCCGAACCCTTCGCCACGGCGCCGGCCGACGCCAGCAGCGCGGGCCGGATGCCGGACACGCGTTCGATGTCCGCCTGCAGGTCGGCCGCCGCGCGGCGCACGCCCTTGAATTCGTTCGGGTCCACGAGGATGCGCGCGGCCTGGCCGGACCGCGCGAGTACGACGGCATCCTTGCCGGCTTCGAACGTGACGAAGGGGCGCTCTCCCAGCGCCCATGCCGGCTGTGCGGCCGCGAGCGCCAGCATGGCGGCGGCGACGAGTGATCTCATAAGTCTCCTGATGTTTTTATAGGTGGTTTCAGCGCGCGATGCGGCACGTCTTGAGTTGTTCCAGCGGCACCGCGTCCGCCATCGCCTTGTAGCCGGCGGTCGACGGATGCAGGCCGTCGTTGTCCAGGGTCTTCAACAGGTGGTCCGGTTTCGCCGGATCGCGCAGCGCCGCGTCGAAGTCGACGACGCCGTCGACGACGCCCGCGGTACGGATCCACTGGTTGTAGGCGAGGCGGTCCGCCTCGTTGTCCGCACCCGGCGCGTAATAGCCGCTGCCGCCGTACGGGGTGATCGTCGCGCCCAGCACGCACACGCCCCGCAGATGGGCGCGCGCGACGATCTGGCGGTAGGCCTGTTTCAGGTCGTCCAGCAGGGCCGCGCGCGCCGCCGGCGTGTCTTCCTTGTTCCGGTGCTGCACGCCGAAGTCGTTCACGCCGATCATGACGATGGCGTGCGAGACGCCCGGCCGCGCCAGCACGTCGCGATCGAAGCGGGACACGAGGTTCGGGCCCAGGCCGTCGCGCAGCATGCGGCCGCCGCCGATGCCCGCGTTGACGACACCGACGTTCGTCATTCCCGCGGCGCGCAGGCGGGTCGCGAGGCCGTCCGTCCAGCGCGCATACGTATCCGGATTCACGCCGTAGCCGTCCGTGATCGAGTCGCCGATCGCGACGACCGTGTGCGCCCCGGCACGGGCCGGCACTTCGACGCCCGTGATCTGGTACCAGCGCGTAAAGGTGTCGGCCTGCGGCCAGTTCGCGGCCTGGACCTGGTTGCCGGGCACGCGGAAGCTCGTCGCGGCGGGGGGCGGGGGGGGGGGGGGGGGGGGGGGAGGCCCCCCCCCCCCGCCGCGCCGGGGGGGGGGGGGGGGGGGGGGGGG
>NZ_JBKYMO010000614.1:0-2905 GCF_047302915.1 Massilia sp. CT11-108
ACCGCCGTTGACGATGGCCAGCGCGCGCGGCACGAGGTGGTCCGGCACGAGCCGCATCGCGGTCGCCGCCGACATCGACCAGAACCCGCCGATCGCCACGCCGATGCACGCCCGCCCCGCCATGAACACGGCGTAGTTCGGCGCGAACGCGGCGATGGTGCCGGACACGATCATCATCAACGTGAGGCCGAGCAGCAGCACCTTGCGGTCGAGGCGTCCGGCCAGGCGCGCGACGCACAGGCTCGTCACGAGGGCGAACGCGCCGGACACGCCTATCGCCAGCCCCGCCTGGCCTTCGCTGATGCGCAGGTCCGACGCGATGGGACTGAGCAGGCTGACCGGCATGAACTCGGACGCGACGAGCGCGAACGCGGCCAGTGCCAGCGCGAACACGGCGCCCCATGCGGCTTGCGCGTCCTGCGCGACGCCGTTCGGGAGCGATGAGACTTGTGGCTGCATCAGGCGGCCAGCGTCGCGTTGTCGATCACGAAGCGGTACTTCACGTCGCCCTTGAGCATGCGTTCGTACGCGGCATTGATCTCGTCGGCGCGGATCATCTCGATGTCCGCGACGATGCCGTGCTGCGCGCAGAAGTCCAGCATCTCCTGCGTTTCCGCGATCCCGCCGATCATCGAGCCGGCCAGCGCGCGGCGCTTCATGATCAGGTTGAACACCTGCGGCGACGGGTGCGGCGTCGCGGGCGCGCCGACCAGCACCATCGTGCCGTCGCGTTTCAGGAGGTTCAGGCAGGCGTCCAGGTCGTGCGGCGCGGCGACCGTGTTGACGATCAGGTCCAGGCTGTTCGCCCGCGCGGCCATCGCATCGGCATCGCGCGACACGACCACCTCGTGCGCGCCCAGCGCCTCGGCATCCGCGCGCTTCGATTCGGACGTCGTGAAGGCGACGACGTGCGCGCCCATCGCGCGGGCCAGCTTGATGCCCATGTGGCCCAGGCCGCCGATGCCGACGACGCCCACGGTCTTGCCCGGGCCCGCGTTCCAGTGGCGCAGCGGCGAGTACGTCGTGATGCCGGCGCACAGCAGCGGCGCGACCGCGGCGAGCTGCGCTTCGGGGTGGCGCACGCGCAGCACGTAGCGCTCGTGCACGACGATGCGCTCGGAATAGCCGCCCAAGGTGTGGCCGGGTGCGTCCGCGGTCGGGCCGTTGTACGTGCCGACCATGCCGTCGCAATAGTTTTCGAGGCCCTCCTCGCAGTCCGTGCAGTGCCGGCAACTGTCGACCATGCAGCCGACGCCCACCAGGTCACCTTCCCGGAAATCCTTCACGTGGGCGCCGACGGCGGAGACCCTGCCGACGATCTCATGGCCCGGCACGCACGGATACAGGGTGCCGGCCCACTCGGCTTTCACCGTATGCAGGTCGGAGTGGCACACGCCGCAATAGGCGATCTCGATCTGCACGTCGTGCGGACCCGGCGCGCGGCGGGCGATGTCCAGGGATTCGAGCGGTTTGTCGGCGGCATGGGCGCCATAGGCCTTGACGGTCATGGATGATCCTTTCGTAAGGTTGTCGTTTGCATCGCGGGACGACGATGGTAACGGCAAACCTGCCGCGCGGGACCGGCGGGGATTGCTTGACCTTATGAATGGGATTCATGAATCCGCGGCGGAATCATGTCCGTCGCGTCATGAAAGATCCTCCCGGCGGGGTGCCGGCGCCGGCAGCAGCCCCAGCATGCCCTTCAGGGCGTACAGGACCACCAGCGCGCCCAGCATGTCGCCGGCCGCCATGACGGCGAAGCCCTGCGCCAGGTCGACGTGGTCGCCATGCATCCAGAACCACAGGTGGTGCATCAGCGGGCTGGCCACGCCGAACAGCGGCACGAGCAGCAGCAGGCGGCGCGACGTCAGGTTGGCCAGCGACGCCTGCATGCCCAGCACCCGCAGCGCGAACAGGTACACCAGGTAGGGCGCGAGCGCCGAGCTGATGCCGCCGGCGAAGGAGCGCACGGGATCGTCCGGATACAGGTGGAAGAAGCATTCGCACCACGACCCCACCAGGACGCCGACGGCGCCGGGCAAGCCCAGCAGCAACGGGCACAGCAGCCGTGCGCCCGCCGGCAGGTAGATCCAGCCGACCCCGCGCATGAACTCGACGTTGGGGAACACCCAGTCCTGCAACCGCGCCAGCAGCAGATAGAACACCACCGAGCCGACGACGCTCGCGCAGGCGACGCGGGCGCGGTCGGATACGCCCGGTCCAGCGTGGTTACCAGGAGTTAAAGGGGATGACATGAGGGTTTGTAGGTGATGGAGTTCGCGTGGCTATCGCATTATAATCTGCGCATGAGCAAATCCACCCGTCCCGCCGACATCTATCTGCGCTTTCTGCAACTCGCGGAAGCCTTGCGCGGGCTGCCGTCCCTGCCCTCGCTCGACCCGCTGGAAGAACGCATCCTCGGCACCGTCGCGCGCGCCATGCAGGACGGCGAGCGCCTGTGTGTGCGCGACATGATGGCCAAGAAGGAACTCGGTGCGCCGGCCACCGTCCACAGCCGCCTGACGTCGATGCGCGAGAAGGGCTGGATCATGCTGACCGATACCGAGGACACGAGGCGCAAGCAGGTAACGCTCACGCAGGCGGCGCTGGCGCACTTCGACAAGCTGTCGAAGTGCATGGTCAAGGCAGTCGAGAAGACGGGTTGAGGAAGGCCACCAGCGCACTGCTACACTAGCGGCATGAAGCTTGCCTTCCTGTCCCGGCACCGGCGTTTGCTGGTTCTGTGCGTGTGTTCCGCGGCAGCGCACCTCGCACTGCTGAAGTTGCTCGCCGCGCGCGGTCGCGGAGAGTTCCCGGCCACGCCGGCCGCGGCTGAAAGCAGACTCAGCGTAAGGCTCGCGCCGACTGCTCCGGTCCCCGCCCTGGCCGCGCCGACTTCCCCATC
>NZ_JBKYMO010000615.1:0-2899 GCF_047302915.1 Massilia sp. CT11-108
CGTCTGGCCCGCGACTAGCCCCGCAACGCCAGGTCCGCCACCAGCGCCACCCCCAGCCCGAACGACACCGCCTTCCAGAACAACAGCGGACTCCGTTCGATCAGCGGGGTGCGCCGCCGCTCGGCAAACGCGCTGTTCGGATGGTGCAGGTCGTACACGAATTCGGCGACGTCCTCGTAGCGCCGGCGCGGATCGATCTGCAGCGCCTTGTGCAGCGCCGCGTCGACCCAGGCCGGAATCGACGGATCGTGCTCGCGCGCGAGCGTGTACGCGAGCCGGCGCTGCGCCGCGCGCCCCGCCGCGCGCGGGATCCCGACGCCGTACGGCAGCTCTCCCGTCAGCATGAAGTACGTGAGCACGCCGAGCGCGAACACGTCCGAACGCACGGTGCCGCGTTCGCCGAGGAAGTACTCCGGTGCGGCGTACAGCGCGGCGCCCTGCAGCGTCCAGTCCTCGTCATGGGAGGCCATCTCGACGACGCCGGCCACGCTCACCGACCCGAAATCGATGATGCGCGCGTTGCCGGCGGCGTCGATCATGACGTTTTCCGGCCGGACGTCCTGGTGCAGCATCTCGAGCCGGTGGAACGCGCGCAAGCCTTTCGCCACCTGGTCGACGATGCGGCGCACGGCGCCCAGGCGGGGGCGCGGCTGGCTGCGCAGCCACTGCGCCAGCGTGACGCCTTCGATGTATTCGGCGGCGACGTAGACATGGCTGCGGCGCCGCGCCGGCGCCGGCTTGACGACGTGCGGGCTGCGCACGCGCCCCATGATCCACTCTTCCATCACGAACCGCTCCATGTAGGCGCGGTCGCCGGCGAGATCGATGGAGGGCATCTTGAGGATGACGTGCGCGCCGCTGTCCGGATCCTCGGCCAGGTAGACGTGGCTGCGGCTGCTGCCGTGCACCTCGCGCACGATGCGGTAGCCGTCGAGTTCCGCGCGCGGGGCCAGCAGCGGCGGCAGCGGCAGGTCCGCCATCTGGCGCAGCAGTTCGGAGGCTTCGCGCGCCTGCAGAGATTCGATGCGCACCAGCTGCACGGTGAGATTGTCCGCGCTGCCGTTGGCGAACGCGCGCTGCACGAGACGGCTCGCGGCCGCGTCCAGGTCCGGCGCGTCCTGCAACGCGGCGTGGACGTCGGCGCCCGACACGTGCTCGTACACGCCGTCCGTCGCCAGCATGAACAGGTCGCCGGCTTCCAGCGCCACGGCGCGGTAGTCGATCTCGATACGGTCCTGCACGCCCAGCGCGCGGCTCAGGTAGCTGCGCTCGGGCGACACCCACACGCGATGGTCGGTCGTCAGCTGTTCCAGGCTGGCGCCCTGCGCGCCCGCGTGGACGCGGTAGATGCGCGCGTCGCCCACGTGGAACAGGTGGGCGGTGTTCGACTTGATGACGAGCGCGGAAAACGTGCAGACATGGCCGCAGTCCTGGTCGGCGCGGTCCTGGCCCTGCCGCGTATGGGCATACAGCCACGCATTCACGGCAGCGAGCACCTTCTCGGCCGACGTCCGGACCGACCAGGCGTCCGCCGTCGCGTAGTAATCGTCGAGGAACGCCGCGACGGCGGTGGCGCTGGCGACGTGGCTCACGGCGCTGCTGCTGATGCCGTCCGCCAGCGCGAGCGCCGCCCCCTTCGTCGAGGCGAGCGGCGCGCGCGGGATCACCACGCCGTGGCAGTCCTGGTTGACGGCCTTGCGGCCCCGGTCACTGTGCTGGCCGACGGAGAGCGTCAAAGGCTGCATCATGGGCTGCAAAGCGGGACGCCGGCGCGCGCGTCGTCAGACTTTGTTGAACGAGCGCTTCGGCGCCGTCTTCACGTGCGTCGAGTACAGCGTCAGTCCGGTGAACGCGAGGCCGCCGACGAGGTTGCCCAGCACGGTCGGGATCTCGTTCCAGACCAGGTAGTCGAGGAAGGTGAAGTGCGCGCCCGTCAGGATCCCGAACGGGAACAGGAACATGTTCACGACCGAGTGTTCGAACGCCATCGCGAAGAACAGCATCACGGGCATCCACATGGCGATGACCTTGCCGCCGACCGTCGTCGAGATCATGGCGCCCACGACGCCCGTCGACACCATCCAGTTGCACAGCATGCCGCGGATGAACAGGGTGACCATGCCGGCGAAGCCGTATTCCGCATAGCCCAGCGTGCGCTTTTCGCCGATGGTGCCGATCGTCTTGGCCAGCACGCCGCCGTCCGTGTGGAAGCCGAACGTGAAGATATACGCCATCAGGAAGGCCACCGTGAACGCGCCGAGGAAGTTACCGGCGAAGACGATGCCCCAGTGCTTGATCACGCGCGGCAGCGTGACGCCGGGCCGCCGGTCGATCAGCGCCAGCGGCGTCAGGACGAACACGCCGGTCAGCAGGTCGAAGCCGAGCAGGTACAGCATGCAGAAACCCACCGGGAACAGCAGCGCGCCGATCAGCGGCACGCCGGTCGCCACCGAGCAGCTGACGGCGAACACCGCCGACAGGGCAAGGATGGCGCCGGCCATGTAGGCGCGGATCAGCGCATCGCGCGTCGACATATAGATCTTGGATTCGCCCGCGTCGACCATCTTGGTCACGAATTCTGAAGGCACCAGGTACGCCATGAAATACTCCCCAGGGAACCGCGATGACGCGGCAATGTTGATCGGTAATCCGGCGTCGATTGCGCCGTCATGGGGAGTTATGCAAGAAGCGGGCCCGCATCAGACCGGGGCGATTCTCACGGACCTGCGCACCGCGACCGTGCCGGTGCTGCCTGCTGGTGCGGTGGCGCACCATTGTTGGAGAGGACGCCCACGTGCGTGCACACGAACGATGCAGGCCGTGTGGCGCGATGCGCGTCCTGGCCCCGGTCAGGCGCCGAACCAGGCCGCGCGCGCGGCCTGGTTCGGCGCCTGACCGG
>NZ_JBKYMO010000616.1:0-2893 GCF_047302915.1 Massilia sp. CT11-108
GCGCCGGCGTCTGCCAGGACCATGCCCACGTGTTCCTCGCCTGCTGCCATGCGCACGGGGTACCGGCGCGCTACGTGTCCGGCTACATCGATCCCGGATCGACAGGCCACGCGGCCAGCCATGCGTGGGTCGACGCCTGGGCCGAGGATGCCGACTTCACGGGCTGGGTCAGCATAGACGTGACGCACAATCGCCTGATGACGGACGGGTACACCCGCCTCGCGATCGGCCGCGACTATGAATCGGCCGCCCCCGTGCGCGGCATGCGGCGCGGCGGCGGCGACGAAGTCATGCGGGTCGAGGCGCAGATCGTCCCCGTGTAGAATGACCGCTTTCCTCGACCATTACGGATTTCGCCGATGACTTACTGTGTGGGCATGCGCCTCGATGCCGGCCTCGTGTTCCTTGCCGATTCACGCACGAACGCCGGCGTCGACCAGGTCGGCACCTTCCGCAAGCTGTCCGTCTTCGAAAACCCGGGCGACCGCATGATGGTCATGATGACCGCCGGGAACCTGTCGATCTCGCAGGCCGTGCGCCAGACCGTGTCGGCCTGGGTGAGCGAGAACGGGACGACGATCTGGAACGCGCCGGACATGTACGAGGCCGCGCGCATCGTCGGCGACGCGGTCCGCGCGGTCTACCGGCAGGAGTCGGCCCGGCTGGCCGAGCACGGGGTCGACTTCAACATCAGCATCGTGTTCGGCGGCCAGATCCAGGGCGAGCGCTGCCGCCTCTTCTACGTGTACTCGGCCGGCAACTTCATCGAGTCCCATGACGAGAACCCCTATTTCCAGATCGGCGAGGCGAAATACGGCAAGCCGATCATCGACCGCGTCGTCACGCCGCGCACGTCGCTGGACGATGCGGCCAAGTGCGCCCTGATCTCGATGGATTCGACCTTGCGGTCGAACATCTCGGTCGGCCTGCCCCTCGACCTGCTCGTGTACGAGGACGGCAGCCTGGCCGTCACGCGGTTCGTGACCATCGACGAGCACAACCAGTACTTCCAGCTGCTGCGCACCAGCTGGGGCCAGCAATTGAAGACCGTATTCGAGGGCATGGCCGCACCGGTATGGGATGCCGCGCCGGGCACGACGGACAACGTGCTCTCTTCCGCCAACCTGCACAGCCGGCCAGTGCGTGCAGCGCTGCCGCCGGGCATGACGGCCGGGGCGCCGCCGGCGCCATTACAGTCGGTCGCCGAACAGCCGCCCGTGCCTGCCCAGCATTGACCTCCCCGTCGGGCCCAGCCGCGAAGCGATGATTTTTTCCTGGCGACCGATACCGGGTTCGGTATCGCTCCGGTCGGTTAGTTGCAGAACCGGCGGCGGGTTATCGCGTAAAAGCCAGCAATAACAACGACTTGGCGATGACGGCGCGACGCGCTCCTGCCGCCGCCGGCACCGCGCTGCCCTTTTGACAACGCTACCATGCATGCCCTACATTGCCGGATGCCCTGAATCCACCGGATCCCACATGACCGCACACCGCCCCCGCCCGCCGCGCCTTGCCGCGACCGTCCTCGCCCTCTGCGCCGCCCTCGCCTGCATGGGCGCACGCGCGCAGGAAGAACCGCGCCCCGCCACCGGCCTGTCGACGGCCACCTGGACGCCCGACAACGGCAACGGCACGTTCACGAACCCGCTGTTCTACGACGAGTTCTCCGACCCGGACATGATCCGCGTGGGCGACTGGTTCTACCTCACCGGCACGACGATGCACGCGATGCCCGGCCTGCCGGTGCTGCGCTCGCGCGATCTCGTGAACTGGGAATTCCTCGGCTATGCCGTCGACAAGCTGGACTTCGGCCCGGCCTACCGCCTGGAAGACGGCAAGAGCATCTACGGCCAGGGCATCTGGGCCCCGAGCCTGCGCTACCGGAACGGCACGTTCTACATCTTCAGCAACGTGAACGGCCGCGCCACGCAGATCTTCTCCGCCACCGATCCGCGCGGCCCCTGGACGCACCGCGAGATGAAGCGCAGCCTGCACGACCTGTCCGTCCTGTTCGACGACGACGGCAAGGCGTGGGTCGTATGGGACCACCAGCGCATGCACATCGCGCAGCTGACGGACGACCTGACGGACATCGTGCCCGGCACCGAGAAAGTGCTGTTCGCGCAGGACGCCGGCATGGGTGAAGGCGCGCACATCTACAAGATCCAGGGCAAGTACTACATCCTCTCCGCCAACTACGCGGGCGGCTTCCGCATGCCCGCCGCGCGCGCGGACAAGATCGATGGTCCGTATGAAGTGAACCAGGCCATCAGCAAGGACGAGGACTTCGGCATGGCCAAGGGTTACCGCCTGAAGGACAACAAGACCCCCACCGCGATCGAGCCGCCGGACCCGTCGGCCCGCAACAGCAACTCGCTGCACCAGGGCGGCATCGTGCTGACGCCGGCCGGCGAATGGTGGGGCTTCTCGATGATGGATTTCAATTCGGTCGGCCGCCTGCTCAGTCTTTCCCCGATCACGTGGAAGGATGGCTGGCCGTACTTCGGCCTGCCGGGCAACCTGGGCCGCAATCCGCGCACGTGGGTCAAGCCGAAGACGGCCGCGCCCTCCCCGATCGCGGTACCGTTTGCGCGCAGCGACGATTTTTCGGGCACGGCCTTGCAGCCGCTCTGGCAGTGGAACCACGTGCCGGTCGACGGCCAGTGGTCGCTGACGGAACGCCCCGGCTTCCTGCGCCTGCACGCGCTGCCGGCGACGTCGTTCTGGCAGGCCCGCAACAGCCTGACCCAGCGCGCCATCGGCCCGCGCTCGTCGCCGACGGTAACGCTGGATGCGTCCGGACTCGCGGGCGGGGGCGGGGCCGGGCGCGCCCCGGGGGGCCGTGCGGGTTGGGCGCGGGGGGGGGGAAGGGCCGCGGCCCGCCGGCCAGGGG
>NZ_JBKYMO010000617.1:0-2887 GCF_047302915.1 Massilia sp. CT11-108
CAGCAGGGCGAGCAGGCGCGCGCCCAGGCCAGCCGCGTTCTGCTGGGCGGCGAGGTCGATCACGGCCAGCAGGCAGGGCGTCGCGGCATACAGGCTCGGGCCGCGCAGGAAGCGTTGTTCTACGATGTTCATCAGGTACTCCGAGAAAGCCCGTCCTTCAGGGCGGGGAGGAAAGCAGCCGATTGCGCGGCAATCGATGCCTTTCGGTTGCTAAAAACGCTGCCTATAATCACAGCATGATTCTTGTTTATCGTTACCGGGTGAAGTCCCTTAACGGGCTGCTCAACAGGCAGTCGCGGGCCTGTAACTTCGTCTGGAATTACTGCAACGATCGGCAAAAGGATGCGCTGCGTTTTGGCCGCCCCTGGCTGTCGGGTTTTGACCTGAACAAGTTGACGACAGGCAGCAGCAAGGAACTGGGCCTGCATTCCGGGACCGTAAATGCGGTCTGCGAACAGTATGCAAGATCGCGTTCGCAAAAGAAGCGACCTTATCTTCGCTATCGCGGCAAGCGGTCTCTGGGCTGGGTGCCGATCAAGGGACGGGAACTGAAGCGGGAAGGTGATGCGTTTCGCTTCGCGGGCAATACCTTCCGCGTTTTTAACAGCCGGCCGCTGCCCGAAGGGAAGATCAAGGATGGCACCAACTTTTCGCGTGACACGCGAGGGCACTGGTACCTGAACATCGTGATCGATGTGGTCACCCCCGAGATCCATGCTCGTCAACCGTTGCGCGGTGTCGGTATCGACCTCGGCCTGAAGGACTTCGCAACGTTTTCCACCGGCGAAAAGATCGAAGCGCAGCGAATCTATCGTGGTGCCGAGCGGACTCTGGCGCTGGCGCAGCGCGCCCACAAGAAGCGGCGCGCCAAGGCTATCAACGCAAAGATTGCGAACCGTCGCAATGACTTTCTGCACAAATTGTCGGACCGCATTGTCCGCCAATTCGACTATATCGCGGTCGGCAACGTGACTGCCGCCAGACTCGCCAGGACCGGCATGGCGAAGTCTGTTCTTGATGCCGGCTGGTCGAGCTTCCGACATCAACTGGCGTACAAGGCTGTTAAGCATGGCGCGTGGTTCGAGGAAGTTGATGAGAGATTGACTTCCCAAGTCTGTTCGAATTGCGGCGCCATGCCCGATTCGCGGCCGAAAGGTATCGCAGACCTTGGAATAAGAGAGTGGCAGTGTCGTGTTTGCGGTTGTAAACATGATCGCGATATCAATGCTGCGATAAACATTCTCCGTCGCGGACGTGCGACGCTGGCTGCAGGAAGCCCCGTCCTTTAAGGTGGGGAAGACGTCAAGAGAGCGGGTTCCGTTTCGTGATGTTTTCCAAAAACTCGAGCAACGGCGGCGGGATGCGTTTTGCGTCGTCGCCGACGGGTAGTGCGTATTTGCTGCCGGCGGGCAGCAGGTGGAGGCGGACGTCGATCAGTTCCGGCGTCTCGTGGTTCGCGATCTCCGCCACGTTCGTCGACATCGTCCGGCCGTCGACGATGGTGACGGCGCCCTGGCCCACCACTTCGATGCCGACGCCGCGCTCGACGACGAGGGCCGTGTCCTCGTCGATCCCGATCCCCTGCAGATACGGGTTCTGGGCGACGATGGACAACAGCCGCGACAGGCGCTGGCGTTCGGAGAAATGCTGGTCGATGACGACCTTGTGCAGGAAGCCGAGGCCCGCACCGAGGCTCACGGAGCCCTTTTCGGGATGCAGTTCGGCGCGGCCCTGTGCCAGCATGTGGCCGGACATGGCGGAAGCGCCGGCGCTCGTGCCGCCGATGCAGGCGCCGCGCAGCTTGAGCGCGGCGTGCATCCCGGCGTCCAGCGCCGTGCCGCCGATGATCGCGAGCAGCCGTTTCTGGTCGCCGCCCGTCATGAAGATCCCGTCGGCGTCGGCGACGTCGCGGATATGCGTTTCGTCGTTCGCGTCATGGCGGCTCTGCAGGTGCAGGTGCGAGTGGCGTGTGACACCCAGGTCCGCGAACGCACGGTCGTACGTTTCCCACATGTTCTCCGCGACGCTGCTCGCCGCCGTGATGACGACGATCTTCGCGTCCGGCCCGCCGGACAGCTCGACGAAGCGCTTGAGGATCGCCATGTCGTTCTGCTTGTCTTCGCCGCCGCCGATGATGACGAGGTGGCCGTGGCTCTTGGCGACCCGTTCCGCCTGTTCGGCCTGGGCGATGGCGTTCTTGTCCTGTGCGGTCATGGTGCGACTATCCTTGCGTGGGGCATGTCCTGGTTGCTGTGCGACGCGGCTTCCGTGCGGGTGACGGCGATCAGGCCGACGGGCACTTTTGGGTCGAACAGGTCGACGCCGCGCTTGAGGGCCTGTTCGAGCGGCACGCCGTCCTCGATCCAGCCATAGACGGTGCGGGCCAGCAGGTGGCGCACGATCTGTTCGCCGATGCCGGTGGCCGCGACGGCGCCCTGCGGACCGGCATAGAAGCCGCTGCCGATGATCGGCGTGTCGCCCACGCGGCCCAGCAGCGACGGCGCCGAGCCTCCGGTGGACAGCGCCACGGCGAAGTGGCCGTCCGGTCCGCGCACGACGGCGCCGACCGTGTCGCATGCGGCGTGCGCGGGCAGGTCGAGTGGCGTCTGGTAATTCCAGAAGCGCAGGAAGGCTTTCGCTTCTTCCGAGATCCCGGGCATGGCGGGCACGCTGCCCGCCAGTTCGCGCACGACTTTCTCGTGTGCTTGTCGCTGGTGGTCGGAGATGGTGGTGTGCGTCGGGTGGCCGATGGCGGCGGCGAAGCGGGCGGCGCCGTCGCCGGCCGCCGCCGCATAGCCGAGGTTTTCCCAGAACCGGCGCGAGTCCTGCACGGACACGAGGGCGGAATGACCCAGGCCGCCGGCCCGCGCGAGCATCGCGTCGACGA
>NZ_JBKYMO010000618.1:0-2863 GCF_047302915.1 Massilia sp. CT11-108
GCGCGGCGATTCGTTCGGCGCGGCGCTCGATGCGGCATTCGATCTGGACGAGGACTTCGACGTGGCCATGCACCTGCGGCGCTGGCTCGATCGGGGAATGGTGGCGGGAATCAAAAACGGGGCGAACGCGGCGCCGTGGACGGTGGCGCCGCGCGCTCAGTGGTAGAAGGCGCGCAGGATGCGTTCTTCTCCGGTCCTGTCGTGGTGCAGCTCGTTGGCCGCACGCGTCGCTTCCATCATCCGGTTCAACTGGTCCTCTTCGAAGCGGGCCAGTTCCTCATTGGCGGCATTGAGCGCGACGGCCAGCTTGGCGCGGGCGTTCTGGTACACGACACCGGTGTAGTGATCGGTATTCTTGAGCAGCTCTTCCGCGTTTTCGATGACGAGACGCAGGTCGCCGATCAAGCGCTGCTGCGTCATGGGGCTTGATTCTGGGGTTTCCATCTTCCTCACCTTTGGGCCGAATGTTACGACTTCAATATAGAGAAGGGGGACTGCCCAAGTTTGTCAGCGCGCAAACGTCAACCCTACCGTCGGGGACGGCTCGCGGGGTGCAACCGCGGGGCGCGCGCGGTGCGCCTCAGCTCATTTCAGCGTACCTGGATACGGATATCGCCCAAGGTCACGACCTGGCCGGCACGGATCTTGGCCGTCTTGCGCAGTTCCTTCTTTCCATCGACCGACACGTCGCCGCTTGCCACCACGTGCTTGCCGGCGCCGCCGCTGTCCACCACGCCGACCAGCTTCAGCAGCTGGTTCAGCTCGACGAACTCGGAAGTCAGTTCAAAAGTTGTTGTTTGCATTTTATCCTCTGTTAAAAATGGGCGTCGTATTGTTGTGTTCGTTTAGACAACACTTTTCAAAAAAACAACGTCGCCTCCACGCGAGCGGGGCGACGTCATGTATCCGATGCGGTGCCGTCAGGCCGGGCTGGGCCGCGTCATCTCGATCGGCACGATCCACTGGTCGAACTGCGTCTCGTCGACGAAGCCCGATTGCAGGGCTGCCTGGCGCAAGGTCAGGCCGTTGTGCTGGGCCGTCTTGGCGATTTGCGCGGCGCGATCATAACCGATATGCGGGGCCAGCGCGGTCACCAGCATCAGCGACTGCTCCATCAACTCGCCGATGCGCTTGCGATTCGGTTCGATGCCCTGCGCGCAATGCTCGTCGAACGAGCGCATGCCGTCCGCCAGCAGGCGCGCGCTCTGCAGGAAGTTGTGGGCGATCATCGGCTTGAACACGTTCAGTTCGAAATTGCCCTGCGCGCCGCCGACGGTGATCGCGACGTCGTTGCCGAACACCTGGCAACACAGCATCGTCAGTGCCTCGCACTGGGTCGGGTTCACCTTGCCCGGCATGATCGAGCTGCCCGGCTCGTTTTCCGGGATCGTGATCTCGCCCAGGCCGGAGCGGGGGCCGGACGCCATCCAGCGCACGTCGTTGGCGATCTTCATCAGCGCCGTGGCCAGCGTCTTGAACGCGCCGTGCGCCAGCACCATCGCGTCATGGCCGGCCAGCGCCATGAACTTGTTCGGCGCCGACTTGAATTGCAGGCCGGTGCGCGACGAGATCTCGGCCGCGATGCGGTTGGCGAATTCCGGATGCGCGTTCAGGCCCGTGCCCACCGCGGTGCCGCCGGCGGCCAGCAGCAGCAGGCCGGGCAACGTGTTCTTGATCGCGTGCTCGGCGAATTCGAGTTGCGCCACGTAGCCGGAGAATTCCTGGCCCAAGGTGAGCGGCGTCGCATCCTGCAGGTGCGTGCGGCCGATCTTGACGATGTCGGCGAAGTCGCGCGACTTCACTTCCAGCGTGCCGCGCAGCTTCGCCAGCGCCGGCAGCACGTCCCTGGCGACGGCCAGCGCGGCCGCCACGTGCATCGCGGTGGGAAACATGTCGTTCGACGATTGGCCCATGTTGACGTGGTCGTTCGGATGCAGCAGGCGCGCCTCGCCCCGCTCGCCGCCCAGCAGTTCCGAGGCGCGGTTCGCGAGCACCTCGTTCATGTTCATGTTGCTCTGGGTGCCGGAGCCGGTCTGCCACACGGACAGCGGGAATTCGGACGGATGACGGCCTTCCAGCACTTCGTCGGCCGCGCGGATGATGGCGTCGGCCTTGTCTTGCTTGAGCTTGCCGAGCGAGCGGTTGACGGCGGCGGCCGCGCGCTTCACCTGCGCCAGTGCGGCGACCAGTTCCGGCGCCATCTTCTCGCTCGAAATGTGGAAGTGGTGCAGCGAACGCTGGGTCTGCGCACCCCACAGCTGATCGTTCGGTACGTCGATCGGGCCGAAGCTGTCCTTCTCAATCCGGTTTTCCATGGATGCATCCTGTTGGTTTGACAATGGAATTAAAGAGTGTACCGCAACGGCCGTTAACCACGTTGTAGCCCCCATTTTTCCACGCCATGGCCCGCCGCACCCGCCTTATTCTCTCCAGCCTCGCTCTCGCCGCGCTTGCATCCGCCCACGCGGCCGAGCTGGGCGACCCGCGCGTGTCGTCGCACATCGGCCAGCCGCTCGTGGCCGACGTCGAGCTGACGATGCTCGACGATGCCGCCACGCCCGTGCAGGTGCGCGTGGCCAGCCCGGAGGTCTACAACGGTGCGGGCATCGCCGTGCCGCCCGTGCTGTCCAGCCTGAATTTGTCGGTGATGCGGCGCGACGGCCGCCAGTTCCTGCACGTGACGTCGCTGCGTGCCGTCGACGCGGACCATGTGCACCTGTACCTGGAACTCGTCGACAAGGGCCAGCGTGCCGTGCGCCTGGCCACGCTGTGGTTGACACCGGATCCGAATCCCGCGCCGCATCACCGACAAATTCAGGCTGGACAGCACGGGCGGCACGGCGATGCCCGCACCGTTGTAGAC
>NZ_JBKYMO010000619.1:0-2843 GCF_047302915.1 Massilia sp. CT11-108
GCGCACGCCAGCCTGCGCGGCGTCGCCGGCAGCCGCCTGCGCTGGCAGGTCAAGCCGGCCGACGACATCGCCCGCGAACTGGCCGAATCGTTACACGAGCCGAACGTCAAGGTGCGCTACGCCGGTGCCGGGCGCTTCGAGGTCACCGGCACGGCGCGCCAGCCCGGCGCGGTGCGCGACGTGGTCGAGCGCTTCCGCAACGACATGGCGCCGCTGCCGCTCACGGTCGGGGTCAAGGTCGAGCGCATCGACGAACTGGCGGTCGCGGGCAAGGTCGATTCGGCCCTGAATGCCGACAGCGTGCGCTACATCGAATCGAGCGACGGCACCAAGAATTTCCTGGCCGACGCTTCCGGCAACACCACCTTGCAATAAGGAGACCGCAATGTACGAAGTCATGACCGAAGGATTGATCGACGTGCTCGACGACCTGCCCCAGGCAGGCAGCCAGGCCCGCCGCCACCACGAGGTCCGCGCCGCGGCGCAGGCCCTCGACGACCTGGCCGATGCGTGCGCCGCGCGCTCGACCGACACGGCAAGCACCGAAGCCCAGGCCGGGCGCGCGGTGGCCGATGGATTCCGCGCCGCGGCACAGTTGTGCCGCCTGGCGATCCAGTAGTTCCGCCAGCCATGTGCCAAGCGCACAGCCGGCAAACCAGCGTGTGCGGTACTGCCGCACGCATATCCAGCAGTGATCCACTTACTTTCAGGAGAAACATCATGGCAGACGCACCCGTAGTTCTGAACACCGGCGCCCAAATCGCAGCGATCGAAGCCGCCGCAGCAGCCGAAAACGCGATCAACCTGGCCACCCTGCACGCCAAAATCAGCACGATGGGCCTGAAGGCGGCGAAGGACATCGTCCAGTAACGTCCACGGCGCGCCATCGGGCCGCGCATGGCGCGCCGGCCGGGAGCCGCAACCCGCTCCCGGCCGGCTTTTTTTTCACCTGTGCGACGGAAAACGAACGATGAGCCTCGAACGACGCGATGAACTGATCCGCGAAATCTGCGCACTGCGCGACGTGCCCGGCGCCGACGAGGTGCTCGCGCGCGGCGTGCTCGACATCGACAGCTTCGACGTGGCGATCGACCACTTCGAGGAAGACGGCGATGCGGTGTACGTGACGTTCCAGTACGGCGTCGTCACCGCGGGCCGGACGCTGCGGGTGTTCCGCCTGCTGCTCGAAGCGAACCTCGCCGTCTACGCTCAGGACCAGGCGCAGCTCGGCCTGGAAGTCGAGACCGGCGCCATCGTCCTGATTGCCCGCGTGGCACTCAACGACGAGGTCGACGGCAAGTGGCTACTCGGCTTGATCGACCACTACGTCGAACACGGGCGCTACTGGCGCGACAACATTTTCAAGGCGCGCGACGACATGTTCGAGAACCTCGCACGCGGCGATTATGTCTGGCTGCGCGCCTGAGCCAGGACCTTTCCCCATCACTCACCACCAACATGTTCAGGAGGACGACATGACATCCACGAGCAGGACCGGCAGCAAACCGCCTTCGCCGCCAGAGAAGCCGGAGAAGACCGACAAGACGAAGGACAAGAGCAAGGACAAAGACAAGGACAAGGCCGACCAGGACGCGCTGGACCAGGCCATCGGCACGCTCGGCATCATGATGCTGCAGAAGATCCTGCAAGGCGCCAAGCGGCGCCGCGCCGAAATGAACGAAGACGATCCCGACAAGTTCTAGTCCCGCCCCGCGCGGGCGACGCTTGCGCGCCGCCCGCTTCCGCCTCATCCCGCATACGGCTTGTACGACACCTTGCGGGTCCCGCTGACCTGCGCGGCATCCGGCGTCAATGCCACCACCTTCATCCCCCCATCGTCGACATTCGAGAAACTGGCGCTCGACGTCTTCGAATCGGTGCGGAACAGCGATTCCTTGACGTTCTCGAACGTCGAATCCTGCACCGTCAACCTGCTCGTGATCGGCTGGCCGCCGTTCGTGCGGAACAGCTTGCCGGCGCCGTTCACGTAGACGTTCTTCATCAGCACCTCGGCGTCGCCATTGTCCTGCACCACCTTGTCGGAACCGTTGTAGAACGAGCTGTTCGTGATGACGACTTTCGCCGGCCCTTTCGGGATGTCGTCGACCGACATGCCGGACAGCTTCGCGTCATGGATGCGGTTCTTCTCGCCGTCGATCGTGATGGCATCCTCGCCGATGTCGCGGTTGACGACGTGGTCGAGGTGGGCGTCGCCGATCAGGTGGATGCCGTCGCCGCCCGAGTACTGGACGTTCTTCAGCGTCGCCCCCGGCTCGAGGATGAACACCGGCTGCTGGTGCTCGCTCTGGGAACCGTCGCCGATCGCCTTCGTCGGCCGGTAGTACTTGCCGCCGCCGTCGAAGGTCTCGCCGGCCTTCACGATGATCGGCTTGTCGACGTCGACGATGCCGGTCGGCTTCGGCATCGGCTGGCCGCGTTCCGGTCTGGCGCCGGCAGGCACGCTGGTGTCCGCCGGCGGTTTGGATGTTGGTTTGGACGCCGATTTGGACGCCGATTTGGATGACTTCTTGCGCCTGGTTTCCGGTTCGCCGTCGGCATCATGATAGGGCGCGGCCGGCAGACTGGCCTTGCGCTTGTGCCCATGCTCGTGGTCGTCGTCCCTGACCTTCTGCTTCAGCTTGACGGACAAGTGTTCGAGCCGCTTGATCCACTCGTCCGTCTGCTGCTGCGGCGACGGCCCCGCCGGGGCCTTGGGGAAATCGGGAAACGCCTGTGGGGAATAATGGGAATGCACGCATGTGCTCATGTCGGTACCTGTACGGTTGGTTGAGGGAGTGCCCCTCGACAGGATGACGGCACATGAGGGGCCGGCGGGCGTTGCG
>NZ_JBKYMO010000620.1:0-2819 GCF_047302915.1 Massilia sp. CT11-108
TTATAAACCCCCCCCCCCCCCCACCCCGCGCCCCGCGCGGGCGGGGGGGGGCCTTTTTTTAAACCCCCCCCGGGGGGGGGGGGGGGGCGCCCCCCCCCCCCCCCCCCGGCCCCTGCGCGTGTTCCAGCGTGTTGCGCTGGCGCTGGGCTTCCTGGATGTCCGCCTCGGCGTTGGCGCGCTCGATGCGGGTGCGCGAGACGTCCAGTTCATTGGACAGGCCAGCGTTGAAGCGCGCCTCGATCAGCTGCTGCGATTCGCGGCGCGTGGCCAGCGCATCGTTCAGGATGGCGATATCGGCATCGAGGCCGCGCAGCTGCCAGTACGTCGTCGCGACCTGGCCGGACAGCATCAGCATGACGCCGTCGCGGTCGTCCTGCGCGGCGAGCGCCTGGGCGTCGGCCGCTTCCACGGCGCGGCGCACGCGGCCCCACAGATCCAGCTCGTACGAGAAATTGGCGCCGACGCTGAATTCGTTGCCCTTGATCGAACGGCCGCCGAACGTCACGCCCATCGGCGTTTCGGCCGACGTGCGCGAGTTCGACACGCCGGCGGAGACGCCGACGGTGGGCAACTGGCTGGCGCGCGTCACGCCCAGCTGCGCCTGCGCCTGCACGAGGCGCTGCGCGGCGGCGCGCACGTTCGGGTTGTCGCGCAGGGCGCGTTGTTCCAGCTGGTCCAGCTCCTTGTCGCCGAACACGGTCCACCATGCGGCCGGCAGGCGTGCCGCCCGGTCCGAAGGTTCGGCCGCGGCGTGGCGGAAGGCCGGCGTATCGATGCTCGTCGGCGCGACGAAATCCTTGCCGACGGTGCCGCAGGCGGACAACAGCGCAGGGACGGTCAATGCAGCGGCCAGGGCGGCGGCAGATTTGATATAAACAGTTTTCATACTTTATCCATTTATCTGGTTCAGTGGCCACCGCCACCGCCGCCGCTGGGCGACTTGAGCTTGTCCGAGAACCACAGCGGAATGATCGCCACGAGCAGGATCATGCCGACGATGAAGAAGCCGTCGTTGTAGGCCATCACGAACGACTCGCGCCGCACGATGCGGTCGATGGCGCCGATGGCCTGCTGGGCCGCCGTCGCCGGGTCGAAGCCCTTGGCGAGGAACGATTGCGTCAGCGCGTCGAGGCGGGCCTGCGTGGCGGCGGCTACGAGCGAGACCGACTCGCCCAGGCGCTCCGAGTGGAAGTGCTCGCGGTTCGTCAGGGCCGTTGCCAGCAGGGCGATGCCGACCGAACCGCCCAGGTTGCGGGTCATGTTGAACAGGCTCGATGCCGACGTCATGTCCTTCGGCGGGATGCCGGCCATGGCGAAGTTCGACAGCGTCAGCATCACGAACGGCTGGCCCAGCGCGCGGATGATCTGCGACAGCATCAGCTGGTCGTAGCCCGTGCTCGCATCCATGTACGCGTTCATCAGGCACGACACGCCGAACAGGCCGAGGCCGAACGAGCACAGGATGCGGTTGTCGATCTTCTGCGACAGGCGCGCCACGAATGGCATCACGAACAGCTGCGGCAGGCCGACCCACGCGATCACTTCACCGATCTGCATCGGCGAGTAGCCCGCGATCTGCCCCAGGAACAGCGGCAGCAGGAACGACGAGCCGTACAGGCCCATGCCGATGACGGCCGACAGCACCGTCGCGACGAGGAAGTTGCGCTGGCCGTACAGGCGCAGGTTGACGAACGGCTCCGGCCGCGAAAAGCCGATCACGATCCAGCCGAGGATACCGACCAGCGCCAGCGACGCGAACGTGATGATGAAGCCGGACTCGAACCAGTCCTTCGAATTGCCCTCTTCCAGGAAGATCGTCAGGCTCGCGAGCCCCGTCGCCATGAACGCGATGCCGAGCCAGTCGGCCTTGACCAGCGCCTTGAGGTCCATGGGCTCGCGGTCGATGCCCCAGTACATGCCGGCGATCAGGAGCACGCCCGGCACCCAGTTGATGTAGAAGATCGACGGCCAGCCGTACAACTCGGTCAGGTAGCCGCCCAGGGTCGGGCCCATCGCGGGCGCCAGGGTGGCGGTCAGGCCGAACATCGCCATGCCGACCGCGCGCTTGGCCGGGGGCAGGCGCGTCATCACGAGGGTCATCGCCATCGGGATCAGCGCGCCGCCCGTGAAGCCCTGCATCATGCGGAACACGATCATGCTGGACAGGCTCCAGGCCGCGCCGCACAGCGTGGAGAACACGAGGAACAGCGCCGTCGTGAGCATCAGGTAGCGGCGCTGGCCGAGGGCGCGCACGAACAGCGCCGTCATCGGGATCACCACGATCTCGGCGCACAGGTAGGCGGTCGAGATCCACGAGCCCTCTTCCTGCGTGGCCGACAGCGTACCGAGGATGTCGCGCAGCGAAGAGTTGGTGATCTGGATGTCGAGCACCGCCATGAAGGCGCCGAGCATGCCGGCCAGCACCGCGATCCAGGTGCGCGCGTCGATGTGCGCGCCATTGGCCGGCGGAGCGTGTGGTGCGATCGGCTTGGTGATCGTCGTGGACATCACGGTTCCTCAGTTATTTGGCGGCAGCTTGCTGTTGGGTTGCCTTTTGGCGCAGGTCGATCTCGACGACAGTCGACATGCCCGGCACGAGGCGGCCCGCGTACTTCTTGAGGTCTTCCGGTGCGAACGTGATCTTCACGGGCACGCGCTGGACGATCTTGGTGAAGTTGCCGGTCGCGTTATCGGCCGGCAGCAGCGCGAACTGGTTGCCCGACGCCGGCGCGAAGCTGTCCACGCGGCCGACCAGTTCGTGCTTCGGCAGCGCGTCCACTTCGATGCTGACCTGCTGGCCCGGCACGATGCCCGGCAGC
>NZ_JBKYMO010000621.1:0-2809 GCF_047302915.1 Massilia sp. CT11-108
ATCGGGCGCCGCGTGGCCGGCGAGCGGCAGCACGAGCATGGCCAGCGCGGCGCCCGCGCGGCGCGGCGTGGAAGGAGACAGATGCTTACGGCTGGTGATCGAGGTTCTCATCGTGGTCGTTGAATGTTGTTTTTGAATGTTTGTCGGAACGCCACGAACTGTATCAAGTTTTAACGGATAAGTAAACGCGAATCATTCTCATTTGTGTTAACAATGCAGATTTCACTCTTTTCAGCGGGACGCCGGCGCGCTACCATCGCGTCTTCGTTTTCCGCCCACGAAGCGCGCATGAGCGACACCAGCGAGAACCCATGCCTGTCGTGCGGCGCCTGCTGCATGACCTACCGCGTGTCCTTCTACTGGGCCGACGCCGACGCGCGCGGCCTGCCGTCCGCGCTCACGGAACAGGTGAACGCGCATTTCTCGTGCATGGCCGGTACGAATGCGAAAGCGCCCCGGTGCGCCGCCCTGCGGGGCGAGCCCGACGGCAGGTACGCGTGCAGCGTGTACGAACAGCGGCCCGAGCCCTGCCGCGAAGTCCAGATCGGCGACGCCAAATGCCTGCAGGCACGCGCGCGCCACGCCCTGCCCGCCCTGGCCTGAACGGGCAATCCCCGGATTGGTGCACGCGGAGCCCCTTGCCTCCGGGCAGAAATGTTACATTCACCATGTCTTCACGCCATTTGGAGCGCGCATGTTTCACAACTTGAGCATCAGGAACAAACTGGTCGCCGGCTTCGGCGCGATCGTCGCGATCATCCTGAGCCTGCTCATCCTCGCCTATGACAATTTCGCACGGCTGTCCGATGCCAATCTGTGGAACCGCCACACCCTCGAGGTGCTGCGCGAACTCGACACCATCGCGACGTCGGTGCTGCAGATCCAGTCGTCCACGCGCGGCTACCTGTTGACGGGCAACGAGAACCTGGTGACGCCGATCCGCAACGAATACGCGACGGCGCGCGCGCACGTGAAGCGCGCGCAGGCGATCACCACCGACAACGCCCAGCAGCAGGACCGCCTGCGCCGCCTGGACACGCTGCTCGTCACGTGGATGGACCAGGTGGTCACCCCGCAGATCGAACGGCGCCGGACCGCCGGCGCGGCCGTGACGGCGCAGACCGAGGCCGGGGTACTGGCCGGCACGGGTTCCGTGGCCAGCGTGCGCGAGGTGCTGGACGACGTCGAAGCCGAGGAAAACCGCCTGCTGGTCCAGCGCCAGAAGGACACCGACGAACTGCGCCAGACCATGAAGACGCTGCTGACCGGGGGCGCCGTCATCTGCGTGGTGCTGGCGGTCCTCATTTCGACGCTGCTCGTGCGCGCCGTCTCGCGGCCGCTGCACAGCCTGATGAGTGCCGCCGGCCAGATCGCCGGCGGCGTGCACGGCGCCCGCGCCGAGGTGCTGTCGCGCGACGACCTGGGCCAGGTGGCACTGGAATTCAACCGCATGGCCCAGGCCATCGAAGACAGCCAGGCGAAGGAACTGGCGGCCACGAACGAACTGCGCGCCAAGGTCGACATGCTGCTGGACGTCGTCTCGCGCGCCGCCCGCGGCGACCTGACCGGCACCGTCACGATCGCCGGCAGCGACGCGATCGGCCGCCTGGGCGAAGGCCTGGGCACGATGCTGGGCAGCCTGCGCACCCTGGTCAGCAACGTGCAGCGCGCGGGCATCCAGGTGACCACGTCGGCCACGCAGATCGCCGCGTCCGCGCGCCAGCAGGAGGCGACCGGGATCGAGCAGGCGCAGACGAGCGTCGAGGTGCTGTCCACCACGCGCGAGATCTCGGCCAACACGTCGCAGCTGCTGCGCACGATGGAAGAAGCGGGCGAAGTCGCCGACTACACGACGGCCGCCACCGCGGAGGCGCAGGACAACCTGAAGCGCATGGACCAGTCGATGCAGCAGATGGTCGCGGCCACCGACGCCATCACCGCCAAGCTCGCGACCCTGTCGGAAAAGGCCAGCAACATCAACAGCGTGCTGACCACGATCACCAAGGTCGCGGACCAGACCAACATCCTGTCGCTGAACGCCGCGATCGAGGCCGAGAAGGCCGGCGAGGCGGGCCGCGGCTTCGCCGTCGTCGCCGCCGAGATCCGGCGCCTGGCCGACCAGACGTCCGTGTCCACGTGGGACATCGAGCAGATGCTGAAGGAGATGCAGTCCGCCGTGTCGGCCAGCGTCATGGGCATGGACAAGTTTACCGAGGACATCCGCCGCAGCGTGGGCGAGGCGCGCCATGTGGCCGAGCAGCTGTCCGGCATGACGGAGCAGGTGCGCAAGCTGGCGCCCCGCTTCGACCTCGTGCTGCAGGGGATGCAGTCGCAGGCCGTGGGCGCGTCGCAGATCACGGCGACGATGACGCAGCTGTCCGACGCCAGCCAGCAGACCGTCGACTCGCTGAAGGCGACGAGCGAGGCCGTGCACCAGTTGCAGTACGCCGCCACCGACCTGCAGCAGTCCGTCGCCACGTTCTCGGTCAATACTGCATGAAGGCGATGGTGTTCCACATCGGCCGCGAACGCTACGCCTTGCCGCTGGCGAGCGTGCTGCGCGTGCTGCCGGCGGCGCGCCTGAAGGCGCTGCCGGGCGCGCCGCATTTCGTGCCCGGCCTGCTGGACCTGCACGGCGCGGCGATCCCCGTGATCGACCTCTCGCGCCTGGCCGGCACGCCGCCGGACGCCGTGCGCTACGACACCCGCATCCTGCTCGTCGAGATCATTGCTGCCGGGCGCCGGCGCCGCCTGGGTTTGAAGGCCGAGCGCGTGATCGGCGTGGCTCGGCCAGTTCGCCGTCGAGGGC
>NZ_JBKYMO010000622.1:0-2805 GCF_047302915.1 Massilia sp. CT11-108
GGCCCCTCCATGCGCGGTCCAGCAGGCGGCGCCACTGCGCCAGCGGGAATGCACGCAGGTCGGGCACGCCGGGCGTGAACGGCAGCGCGACACTGGCCGTGCCGTTCACGGTCCGCAGGTCCTGCGCGCCGGCGCGATGCCGGCGACCACGGTGCCGCGCCGGTCCGGGATGACGAAGCCTTCGCACGCCAGCTGCTCGTACGCGTACAGCACCGTGTTGCGGGCGATGCCCAGCTCCTGCGCCAGCGCGCGCGTCGCAAGCAGGCGCGTGCCGGCGGCCAGCGTGCCGTCGCGGATCGCGGCGCGCAGGCATTCGTGCAGCAGGCGCTGGCGCGGCCAGGCGTGATGCGCGTGGTCGCGGCCGAAGGCGTCCAGCAGCAGCGAATAATCCATCGTGGCTCCATGAAATAGCGCGCCCCTGGATCTGTTGCTGGGGCCAACTTGACCATTATAGTGCGGCTTCCATTCACCACATCGAGGCCATGAATACCGCTCCCTCCACCCGCACCCAGGTCAAGCGCATCGCGCGCAACGCATCCTACGACCCCGCCCTGCTGCACGCCATCGTCGATGCCGCCTACGTCTGCCACATCGCCTTCGCCGACGCGCACGGCACGCACTGCATCCCCACCGCCTGCTGGCGCAGCGGCGATTACCTGTACATCCACGGGTCGAACGGCAGCCGCATGCTGCAGCGCCTGACGGAGCAGGACTGCTGCGTGACGATCACGCACGTGGACGGCCTCGTGCTCGCGCGCTCCGCCTTCAATCACTCGATGAATTACCGCAGCGCGATGGTCTACGGTCGCTTCGAGGTCGTCGGCGAACCCGCCAAGCGCGACGCGCTGGCCGACTTCATGGAGCACCTGGCGCCGGGCCGGCAGGCAGGGATCCGTCCGGGGAACGACAAGGAATTCGCGGCGACGACCGTGATGCGCATTGCACTGGACGAAGCCGCGTGCAAGGTGCGTACGGGTCCGCCGAACGACGACGAGGAGGACATGCACATCGCCGCGTGGGCCGGCGTGCTGCCGCTCGCACAGGCGCGCGGAACGCCGGTGCCGGACGCGCATTGCGCGGCCGCGGCGCCGGCCTACGTAAAGGACTGGGCTACTTCTTGACGATGCGTTCGAGCGTCTGCTCGACGTAGTCGCGGTCGTTGTCGGTGAAGCGCAGCTTGACCGGATACCACTCGTGGCCGGGCGCCAGCCAGATGTCGAGCGACTGGTCCCTGGAACCCGGCGGCGGGGCGCGCATCACGTGCACGGCATCCACTTCGCCCAGCGACGCGCCGGCCTGCACCTTCTCGCGGCCCACGACGCGGAACGTCCACGGGTCCGCATCGCGCGGGCCGATGACGAAGAACTGCCATTCCGACCCCGGCTTGAACTTGTCCTTCGCGGCGCGCGCCACCGCCACCAGTTGCCACGAGACGGACACGCGGTCCTGCTCGCCACCCTTGATCGGATACGTCTTGTCGCCGTCGCTGAAGGTGATGGTCTTGCCGTCGCGGTCGAAGGTGGCCGTCGTCGGGTCCTTGCGGAAGCGCTTGTCGTAGTACTCCGTCGGTGCGAGGCCCCAGTTGTCGACGATGCCCGTGCTGCGGTTTTCCGTCAGCTTGCCCAGCAGCGCCACGCGCGACTCGGCGTTGACGGAATATTTACTGTCGTTGGCGCGCCAGGTGAGCGTCGCATCGCCGCTCAGGTTGAAGCCGCGCTGGCGCGCGCCGATGGAATAGGTCAGGTCGGCCGACGGCGGCAGGTCGAACGGGCGCTTGATGGCCGGATGTTCTTCCGCCGCGACCGCCTGGCCGCCCAGCACGGTCATCAATACTGCCCCTGCGCCTGCCGTCTTCAAAACATTTTTCATATATCAGCTTCCTGCTTGTTGAATCACGATTTTGCTCGCGGTCTGGGTCGTTACGGCCCCACTCGCCTCGACGTTGCGGATCTGTACCGGATACCAGCCATAGGCCGGCGCCAGCCAGAGTTCCAGGCGCGAATTGTACGAGCCGGGTTTCGGTGGACGCACGAAGTGCCACGTGGCGATGCGGCCCAGCGGCGTGTCGAGCTGTTCCTGTCCGGCCACCGTGAAGGTGAAAACGCTTGCGTCGCGGTCTTCGCCGACAAGGATGTCGATATTTCCCGACAATTGTTTCGAATCACCGCGCGCGATGGCCGCCAACTGCAGCGGCACGCTGGCTTTATCCTGCGCGCCCGGCACGAGCGGATACTTCGCGCCGGATGCCGAAAACGTCAGCGTGCCCTCCTGGCGATTGAAATGCGTCGCCGTCATGGCGCGTCCGCGCCGCTTCTCCGTCATCAAGGTGGGGACGAATCCTTCGTCTCCAACCGTGCCCTCGCTCGTGAGGGTGAGCAGGTTCACGTGCGCGAACACGACGCGGATGCCGGCCTCGATCTTCACGCGGTAGCTGGACGGCGTCACCCGCCAGGACAGCAGCGCGTCGCCGCTCCACTTCGTGCCGTTCGCGTCCGTGCGCGCGACGTCGAGCGTGATGTCGGCCGAAGGCGGCATGTCGACCTTGTAACGGCGCGCTTCGGGCGCGGCCGGCTGGGGCTTCGGTGCCGCTTCCTGCTGGACCTGCGCCTGGGGTGCCGCGTCCTGTGTCGTGGATTGTACGGGGTCCGCACCGGCGGCGGCGCCACCCTGCCCCGTTTGCTGTCCCGCCGCATCGGGCGCCGCGAGACCGTCCGATTCCGGCGTCAACGCCCCATCGGAACGAGCGGGCGGCGGCGCGGCGGGCACCACGGGCTCCGGATCGATCTCGGGCAACGGCGGCGGCTC
>NZ_JBKYMO010000623.1:0-2785 GCF_047302915.1 Massilia sp. CT11-108
GTCCGCGCGCTCAAGCGCAAGTACCACTGGCCGATCGAGACGACGAGCTTCCCGTCCAACGCGCCGGACGGCCGCGCAGCGGCTCGGCGCCCGCCTGGTCGGCGTTGGACAGCAGGATGGCAAGCACCATGCCGCGCGCGGTGCGCGGGCCGGGGAAGATGGGTGATTTGCTGGGCATGGCGCCATTCTAACGGGCCTGCACTACGTTAGTTCGCGAACGGTGCGCGACGAAGGCCGGCGTAGACTGGCGGCAGCCTCACTGCGAACGACGAGTCCCCGATGAAGAGCGAAGACCACGCCTTGCACGACCCGGTGCCGAACACCGATCCGCCTGCCGCCGCCAGGGCCGCGGGCCTGCGCTACGTCCACGACGACCGTCCGGGCATCTTGCGCGAGCCGGTCAAGGACGGCTTTCGCTACCTCGACGCGAAGGGCGAACCCGTCGAGGACGAGGCCACCCTCAAGCGCATCAAGTCGCTGGCGATCCCTCCCGCGTGGACGGACGTGTGGATCTGCCCCCAGGCCAACGGCCATCTGCAGGCGACGGGCCGCGACGCGCGCGGACGCAAGCAGTACCGCTACCACCCGAAATGGCGCGAGGTGCGCGACGAGGTCAAGTACGAACGGATGATCAAGTTCGGCAAGGCGCTGCCGCAGATCCGCAAGGAAGTCGACCGCGCGCTGTCCCTCCCCGGCCTGCCGCGCGAAAAAGTCCTCGCGACGATCGTCTACCTGCTGGAAGCGACGATGATGCGCATCGGTAACGACGAATACGCCCGCGAGAACAAGTCGTACGGCCTGACCACGCTGCGCAACCGCCACGTCAGGATCGACGGCAGCGAAGTCGGGTTCCGCTTCCGCGGCAAGAGCGGCGTATACCACGACGTCAAGGTGCACGACCGGCGCCTCGCCCGCATCATCCAGCGCACGCGCGACCTGCCCGGCCAGGATCTGTTCCAGTACCTCGACGAAGATGGCGAAACGCACACGGTGGGATCCAGCGACGTGAACGACTACCTGCGCACGATCACCGGCGAGGATTACACGGCGAAGGATTTCCGCACGTGGTCCGGGACCGTCCTCGCCGCGATGGCGCTGCAGGAATTCGAAGCCGTCGATTCCGACACGCAGGCGAAGAAGAACGTCGTGCGCGCCATCGAATCCGTCGCGGAACGACTGGGCAACACGCCGTCCGTCTGCCGCAAGTGCTACGTGCACCCGGCCGTGCTGGACGCCTACCTCGACGGCACGATGCTCGAGGGCCTGCGTGCCCGCGCCGAGGAAAGCCTCGTCGAGGACCTGAAGGACCTGCAGCCCGAAGAGGCGGCCGTGCTCGCGATGCTGGAACGGCGCCTCGCGCAGGAGACCGCCGCCAACGACCTGGCCGTCAAACGGCGCGCCGCCTGAATCCAACCAACGAAAGGAACCCCATGAGCAGCATCGAACTCGTCGCCGGTTTCGGCCACCAGGTGACGGGGGTGACCGTCGCCGAGGACGGCCGCATCTTCGTCAACTTCCCGCGCTGGACCGAGGACACCGCGGTGTCCGTCGCCGAATTGAAGGATGGCCGGCTGCGCCCGTACCCGGACGAAGGCTGGAACGGCTGGCGCAACGCGAAGAAGGACGAGGTGACGCCGCACGACCACTGGGTGTGCGTGCAGAGCGTCGTCGCCGACCAGCGCGGCAGCCTGTGGGTGCTCGACCCGGCCGCGCCGGCGCAGGCGCACCTGGTGGCCGGCGGCGCGAAGCTCGTGCGCATCGACCTCGCGACCGACAAGGTGACGCAGACGATCGCCTTCGACGAGGACGCCGCGCCGCAAGGCTCCTACCTGAACGACGTGCGCTTCTCGAGCGACGGCAAGGTCGCTTACATCACCGATTCCGGCGTGCGGGGCGCGCTGCTCGTCGTCGACATCGCGTCCGGCAAGGCGGCGCGCGTGCTGGACGGCCACCCGTCCACGCAGATGAAGAAGGGCCTGGACGTGACGGCCGACGGCAAGGTCCTGCGCCGCCCGGACGGCCGCGGCGTGGAATTCTCGGCGGACGGCATCGAGCTGTCCGGCGACGGCAAGTACCTGTACTGGCAGGCGATCAAGGGCGACGAGCTGTATCGCATCCCGACGGCCGCCCTCACCGGTCCGGGGTTCCGGGGCGAGGATGTCGGCGCACAGGTCGAACCGTACGGGAAGAACGGCGTCAACGACGGCCTCCTCATCGCGCGCGGCACGGAGCTCATGTACCTGACGTCCGTGCAGGACGATGCGATCAAGGTGCGCGACCTGTCCGAAGGCCCGTCGGCGCAGGCGCGCATCGTCGTGCAGGACGAGCGGCTGCGCTGGCCGGATACGTTCGGCCAGGGACCGGACGGGACGATCTACGTGACCACGTCGCACATCCAGGACTCGGCGTTCTTCAAGCCGGAGGCGCCGGCGGCGTTGCCGACGCAATTGTGGAAGGTCGTGGTTTAACCGGTCAGTCCGAACGCCCCCGGCCGCAACCACCCGCGCACGATCCGGAACCGCCACGTCCGCTCCACCGGCGGCGTGCGTTCCGGCTCGGCCGCCTCCCAGTCCACCTCGACGACACCCTGCAGCTGCAGCACGTCGCCGGTCGCGAAGTCGGCCACCACGATCGCCGCGCGCGGCTCCGCCAGAAAATTGCCGAGCGTGTTGAAGTAGCGGTTGCCCGCGTAATCCGGCACAGCGAGCACGTCGCCATCCAGCCGCGCGAAGCCGGCCGGGCCGCCCCGGTGCGAGACGTCCAGGCCCGCGGCACCGTCCTGCGC
>NZ_JBKYMO010000624.1:0-2783 GCF_047302915.1 Massilia sp. CT11-108
CCGATCGCGATACGCATGTGCTCCAGCTGGCCGCCGAGCCGCCCCAGTTCGTCGTGCATGGCCAGCCGATCGGCCACGTGACGGTCGAAATGGACGACAGCCTGAGCCAGCAATCGCTGCGCGCCAAGCAGGTGCGCTACGCGCTGGTGCTGGCGGTGCAGCTGGGCGTGTCGCTGCTGCTGATCCTGATGCTGCTGCGGCGCCGCCTGCTGGCGCCGCTGGGCACCCTGATGAGCTTTTCCGATCACCTGGCGCGCGGCCAGTTCGACGCGCCGCTCGCGCTGTCCACGAACGACGAACTGGGGCGGCTCGGCGGCCAGCTGGAGCACATGCGTATCGCGATCGGCGACCTGTTCCAGGACGTCGCGCGGCGCGAGGAACGCTTCCGCACCATCGTCACGCAGGTGCCGGGCGCCGTGTTCCGTGCCCGGCCGGGTGGGGCGATCGACTTCGTCAGCGACGCCATCGAAGACATCTCCGGCTATCCAGCGGCTCACTTCATCGGCGCGCACACGGACCGCT
Organism: Massilia sp. CT11-108; assembly: GCF_047302915.1. Lineage (NCBI taxonomy): Bacteria > Pseudomonadati > Pseudomonadota > Betaproteobacteria > Burkholderiales > Oxalobacteraceae > Massilia > Massilia sp. CT11-108. The sequence goes on from NZ_JBKYMO010000624.1 coordinate 523, forward strand.
GGGCCGACGTCATCTGCCCGGAAGACCGCAAGATGCAGCGGCACTTCGTCAAGGAGGCCGTGCTGGGCGTGCGGCCTTACGAGATCGAATACCGCATCACGGACGCCGCCGGCATCGAGCGCTGGGTGCTGGAGAGCGGCCAGCCGGTCGGCTTCGACGGCAACGCCGCGTTCTGGATCGACGGGATCATCTCCGACATCAGCGAGCGCAAATACAACGAGATGCGCATCGAGGCGCTGCTGGCCGAGCAGGGCGCGGTGCTGGACAACGTCATGTTCGGCATCATGTACGTGCGCGAGCGCCGCGTCGTGTCGACCAACCGCCGCTTCGACGAATTGTTCGGCTACGGCGAGGGCGAGCTGCTGGGCGATCCGATCGGCGTGCTGTTCCCGACCGTCGAGGATTACGTGCAGGGCATCGACGCGGCGGAACCCGTGCTGGCGCGCGGCGGCGATTTCGGCGACGAGCGCCAGTTCCGCCGCCGCGACGGCAGCCTGGTGTGGTGCACCGTGAGCGGCCGCGCGCTCGACCCGGAACGCCAGGACGACGGCAGCATCTGGGTGTTCGCCGACATCACGGAGCGGCGCCAGACCGAGGAAAAGCTGCGCCTGTCGGCCACCGTGCTGGAACACATCGCCGACGGCGTGATGGTGATCGACCTGCACGGCAAGATCGTCGCGACGAATCCCGCCTTCACGCAGATCACCGGGTACACGGAGAGCGAAGCGGTCGGCACGCATTCGAGCCTCACGCGCCTGGCGAGCCACGACGCCGGGTTCTCCGAGGCGCTGTGGACCGACCTGGCGGAGACGGGCTTCTGGCGCGGCGAACTCCTGAACCGCCGCAAGAACGGCGAGACTTACCTCGAGTGGCTGACCGTGTCCGCGGTGCGCGACGATGCCGACGCCGTCACGCACTACGTCTGCGTGTTTTCCGACATCACGAAGGTCAAGGAATCGCAGGAGAAGCTGGACCACCTGGCGCACCACGACCCGCTCACGGGCCTGCCGAACCGCCTGCTGTTCCACGACCGCCTGCAGCACGCGATGGTGCGCGCGGCGCGCAACAATCGCCAGCTCGCGGTGATGTTCATCGACCTCGACCGCTTCAAGACCGTCAACGACACGCTCGGCCACCACGTCGGCGACGAGCTGCTGAAACAGGTGGCGGGCCAGCTGGCCGGGTGCCTGCGCGATGGGGACACGCTGGCGCGCCTGGGCGGCGACGAATTCATCGTGCTGCTGGAAGACGTCGACGGCGCCCACGGCGCGCGCCAGGTCGCGGAAAAACTGATGCAGCTGTTCGAGCGGCCCGTGCTCGTGTCGGATTACGAACTGTTCGTCACGGGCAGCGTCGGTATCAGCCTGTTCCCGCAGGATGCCGTCGACATGAACGTCTTGATCCGGAATGCCGACGTGGCCATGTACCAGGCCAAGGCGCGCGGCCGCAACGGCTACCAGCTGTATGCCCCGTCGATGGATGGCGACGGCGCCGAGCGCCTGCGCATGGAAGGCCTGCTGCGCCGTGCGATCGAGCGGGGCGAGATCCGCTTGCATTACCAGCCGCAGGTCGAGATCGAGACGGGCCGCCTGATCGGCGTCGAGGCGCTCGTGCGCTGGCACAGCGCGGAACTGGGCCATGTGCCCCCGGTGCGCTTCATTCCGCTCGCCGAGGACATCGGCTTCATCGGCCAGCTGGGCGCGTGGGTGCTGGAAGAGGCGTGCCGCCAGGTGGTATGCTGGGAGACGGCCGGGCTGTACGTGCCGAAGGTGGCGGTGAACCTGTCGGGCCGCCAGTTCGACCGCGGCAGCGTGGCGCCGCTCGTCGCGCGCGTGCTCGCCGACGCAGGCCTCGCGCCGCAGCGGCTGCAGCTGGAGGTGACGGAGTCCGTGATCATGAATACGGGCGACGCGCTCCAGTACATCAACGACCTGCACGCCCTGGGCGTGGAACTGGCGATCGACGATTTCGGCACGGGTTATTCGTCGCTCGCGTACCTGAAGCAGCTGCCGGTGCAGACACTGAAAATCGACCGCAGCTTCATCAAGGACATCGCTGCCGACAAGGACGACGAGGCGATCGCGGTCGCCATCGTCCAGCTGGGCAAGAGCATGGACCTCGCCGTGATCGCGGAAGGCGTGGAGACCGCCGAGCAGGCGGCCTTCCTGCTGCGCCACGGCTGCCGGCGCGCGCAGGGCTATCTGTACGGCCGGCCGGTGGAGCCGGCTGAATTGTTGGAGACATGGAGGCAGGACGATGCG
>NZ_JBKYMO010000625.1:0-2780 GCF_047302915.1 Massilia sp. CT11-108
CCGGCCCTCGCGCAGGCCTGCGCGAGGGCCGGTCCATCCACCGCGACCGCCTGGCTCGTGTGGCCACAGTACGTGTCGTAGCTGTCCACGCCATCGTCGTAACGCTGCGCGAGATCGAGGCCCGCGCCCGCATCCGGCATCACGGTCGGGATGCGGTAGCCGTCCACGCCGTCGCGCACGGTGTCGCGGTAGCCGTTCCAGTCGCTGACGATGCACGGCAGGCCCGCCGCCATCGCTTCCAGCGGCGCGAGGCCGAAGGTCTCCTGGACGTTGTCCGCGAGCGAGATGAAGACGTCGGCGGCGGCCAGGGCGTCGAGCTGGTTCGCGGCCACGCGGCCGTCCAGCACCGACAGCGTCACGGACGGGCACAGTTGCGCGGCCGCCTCGTGGAAGGCCTTGTCGGTGGCCTCGTTGGCGAACCACCCGCACAGCACGAGGTGCACGCGCTTGCCGTCCTGCGCGGCCGCCTCGAGCGCCGCGAACATCGGTTGCGGATGCGCCTTCGCGTGGAACGACAAATGGCCGAGGAACAGGAACGCGACGCCGCCGTCCTCGATCCCCAGGCGCCGGCGCACGGTGGCGCGGCGGGATACGTCGACGTCGAAATCGGCCGCGTTCACGCCGAGCGGGATCAGGGGCAGCTGCGGCAGTTCGAAGCGCTGGGCACCGAGGCGCGCACTCAAATACTCGGCCTGGCGCTCCAGCACGCGGCGCACGCTGTCGCGCACGACGCGCGACGTGCAGATCACGGCATCCCAGCTGCGCACGGGCACCACCAGCAGGTTGGCGAGGCTCGTCATCACGGCGTGGCTGGCCGTCGTGTGCGTGATGCCGCACAGGCTGTAGCGGCGTTCGCCGAGTCCGAGGCGCCGCCACGCGAGACGTTCGATGCCGGGCGCGGGGTGGTACAGCGTGCCGTAGCGCTCCAGGTCCTGCGGGCGGCCCTGCGCGATCCAGTCGACCTGGCCCTTGTAGCCGGACTCGCGCAGCAGGCGCTCGCCTTCGGCCGCGTGGGCCTGGCCGCCGGCGAAGCAGCCGACCGACTCGAGGCCGGGCGCCGTCGCGATCGCACGCAGCAGTCCGGCGCCGGCGGCCTGGCGGCCCATCAGGTGCGGGCCTGCCGTCGAGTAGCCGTCGGGGGCGTAGTGGAAGGCGAAGCGGTCCGTCATGCGGCCTCCTCTTCCACCGGCCCGGGCAGCGGCTTGAGCAGGTCGAGGTAGACCGGCAGGCCCACCGTTTCGAAATCGTAGCGCGTGCGCACCGTCTCGCGTCCGGCCAGGCCGGCAGGTGCGATCTCGTCGCGGCGCGCGATGAGGTCGAGCGCGCGGTCGGTGAGCAGCGCCGTGTCGAAGAACGGCGTCAGGAACCCGTTCTCGCCGTCGCGGATCACTTCCCGCACCGGCGCCGTATCCGAGCCCAGCACCGGCACGCCGACGGCCATCGCCTCCAGCATCGACCAGGACAGCACGAACGGATACGTCAGGTACACATGGAGGCTCGAGACCTGCAGCGCGCTGCGGTACATGGCGTACGGCACCTTGCCGAGGAAGTGCACGCGCGACCAGTCGACGGTCTCGCCGCCGCCGTCCAGCTCGGCCTTGAGCGCGTCGCGGTAGCTCGCATGGCCCTGCGGCGGACGGCGGCCGTAGCTGACGCCGTCGCCGCCGATGACGACGACCTGCAGCTCCGGATTCCCGGCCAGCAGCCGTGGCAGGCTGCGCATGAAGACGTGGAAGCCGCGGTAGGGTTCGAGGTTGCGCGCGACGAACGTCAGCACCGGCTGCGCGCGCGTGAGCACGGCGCCGCCAGGCAGTTCCAGCCGCGCGTGCGGGTCGGGGCTCAGTTGCTGCGTGTCGATGCCCTCGTGGACTTCGCGGATCTTGCCGCGCAGTTCGGGCGGGTGCACACCGCGCTGCCAGGCCGTGGGCGCGACGCCGTCGTCGGCCGCGAGCAGCGACTGCATCAGCACGGAGTTCTTGATGCGGATGCGCAGGCGGTCGTCGAAGCTCACCGGATACTCGGGGTCGAAGCCGACGTCCAACCCGCTTGCCGCCCACCAGAACTCGCAGAACACGACGAGGCGCGCCTGCGGGAACACGTCCTTGACGAACAGGGCCTCGCCCCAGCCGGGGTGGCACACGACGACGTCGGGCACGAAGCCTTCCTGCTTCAGCGCCACGCACGTGCGCGCGACGGCCTGGCCGCGGCGCACGCAGCCTTCGAAGTGGCGCAGGTAGTGATGGGTCTTCTCGCCCGGACCATCCGGCCTGGCGTAGCCGATCGTCCGCACCTTCGGTCCCGCGCTCTCGCGCCGCACCGCGGTCTCTTCGCCGATCGCGACGACGTCGAAGTCGGGCCGCGTCTGCAGATACCGCATCAGCCGGCGGAACTGGCCCGGCAGATTCTGGTGAATGAAGAGGACTCGGGTCATGACGTTCGGTTCGCGTGACGACGACGACAAGTTGGAATTGAACGCATGATAGCCTCAGACTTCACGTCGTGGCGCGACGCACGTACAAAATCGTGAAGAATGCGTGCGTTGGACCACGCAAGATGGCATCAACGTGTCGTTGAAGGTACGGACTAACGGTGCGCGATCGCGATCGCGGACCAGTGCACATCGACCACGGGCGTGCGCGTTGCGCGTTCGCGGCGGTAGCTGTGGAAGGTCCAGCGTCCATCGGCGCGCGTGTGGCACATCGTGCACTCGTCCCGTGCCGCCACGGCCTGCACGCCCGCGCGTTCGAGCTGGCGGCGCACGATCGCGGGCAGGTCGAGCC
>NZ_JBKYMO010000626.1:0-2780 GCF_047302915.1 Massilia sp. CT11-108
CGCCGGCGATGTCCTCGGGCTGGCCCAGGCGACCCAGCGGCGCCGAGTTCGCGATCTGCTGGACCAGCTCATCCGACTTCCCGGTCAGGAACAGCTCGGTCGCGACGGGGCCCGGCGCCACGGCGTTGCAGGTGATGCCGCGGCCGCGCAGCTCTTTCGCGAACACGCGGGTCAGCGCTTCCACCGCGCCTTTCGTGGCGGCGTACACGCCATAGGTCGGCGGCGCCATGTGCAGCACGCTGGTCGAGAAATTGACGATGCGTCCGCCTTCGTTCAGGCGCGTGGCCGCTTCGCGCATCGTGTTGAAGGTGCCGGTGACGTTGATGGCCATCGTGCGCTCGAACTGCTCGTCGGTCGTCTCGGCGATCGTCACGTACGGCAGGATGCCGGCGTTGTTGACGAGGATGTCCACGGGGCCGAGCTTTGCCTCGATCGCCGCGAACATCGCTTTCACGTCGTCGACCTTGGCGACGTCGGCGCGCACGGCGATGGCGCGGCCGCCTGCCGCTTCGATGGCGGCGACGGTGGCGTTGGCGGCTGCCTCGTTGCCGGCATAGTTGACGGCGATGGCGAACCCGTCTTCGGCGAGACGTTTCGCAACGGCGGCGCCGATGCCGCGGGAGGCGCCGGTGACCAGGGCGACGCGGGGGGTGTGTTGGGTTTGGGTGTTCATCGTGACCTCCTTAATTGGTTGAGCGTGAAGTCATGATGATTGATTTTGATGCAAAGATAATCTAGCAAAGTTTGCCTTCAGAATTCCATCTTGAATAACAATCTGGCGCGTTTATCGCCGATATAACCGGACGGTGCATAACTGCCATTCGAACAATAAATTTTTCAAGCATGCTGCAGCGCAGTAAATTGGATTCGCAGTCTCGCTATTCGAACCCAACCACTGGAGCTGATCATGATCGGTAAACGTCACCTTGTTGCTCTCGCATCCGTCCTCTCGTTCAACGCCCACGCCGCCGAACCGGCTGCGCGCCTGAGACCCGCTACCTGCAGCACGCCGGCCTTCACGTCGGACCTGAAAGACGAATACCTCCAGGGCACCGTCCGCCTGGCCGTGCTCGTGGACCCTGACGGTTCGGTCAAGCGGGCGAAGGTCGTCGAGTCCAGCGGCCACCGCGCGCTGGACCGGGCCTCGCTGCGTGCCAGCTATACGTGCAAGTTCGGTGCCGCCGGCAAGGACGGCGAGCCGAGCTGGTCCACCGTGCAATACAAGTGGATCAACGATTGATCCGGATCGGGCCGCCGGCATCGGTCGCAGGCGGCTCAACCAACGTTCGAAAAATTCGATAAAAGCCTGGCAATTTTCTCGTTTTTTTAATGCCGGGCCACCGCGCATAATGTCTCCATCGCAGCGAACAACGAAGAGGAGATCTTCGAAACGTTCGATGCAATATCGACCCCCCAACCGATAACACTGGAGAACATCATGAGCAACGCCAAACTGGAAGTCCTGACCCCGCATAACTCGCAACTGATCATCATCGACCACCAGCCGCAGATGGCGTTCGGCGTGCAGTCGATCGACCGCCAGACCCTGAAGAACAACGTGGTCGGCCTGGCCAAGGCGGCGAAGGCGTTCGACATCCCGACCGTGATCACCACGGTCGAAAGCGATTCCTTCTCCGGCAAGACCTATCCCGAGATCCTGGATGTCTTCCCGGGCAAGGAGATTCTCGAACGGACGTCGATGAATTCCTGGGACGACCAGAAGGTGCGCGATGCCCTGGCCGCCAACGGCCGCAGGAAGATCATCGTCGCCGGCCTGTGGACGGAAGTGTGCAACACGACCTTCGCGCTGTCCGCGATGCTCGACGGCGACTACGAGATCTACATGGTGGCCGATGCGTCGGGCGGCACGTCGAAGGACGCGCACGACTTCGCGATGCAGCGCATGGTGCAGGCCGGCGTCGTGCCCGTGACGTGGCAGCAGGTCCTGCTCGAATGGCAGCGCGACTGGGCGCACCGCGACACCTACGATGCCGTGATGAAGATCGTCACCGAACACTCGGGCGCGTACGGCATGGGCGTCGACTACGCCTACACGATGGTGCACAAGGCACCGGCGCGCAACCGGGGCGACAACCCGGTGCTGGCCCCGGTTGCGGCACCCGTACGCTGAGCTTCAGGTCCGAAACGCCTGGAAAGCGAACGATCATGAAAACCCTCGTGCCGACCATGCGGACGGGCTGGCCGTCCGCCCCGCGCTCGACGACCTTGCCGCGCGACTGCGCCCACACCCAGTGGCCGGTTCGCTCATACGTTCGCTCACACGTTCGCATTGGTGCGCACGATTGGCGGTAGGACGTCCTTGGGTTAACATTTGATTCACCCGCCCCAGGAGATTCCCATGAAAGCTATCGTCACCGGCCACACGAGGGGCCTCGGCGCCGCGCTCGCCGCCAATCTGCTGGCGCGCGGCGTACCCGTCCTCGGCCTGGCGCGCACCCGTTCGGCCGAACTGGTCGACGCGTATCCCGACCTGTTCGACGAGGTCGAACTGGACCTGGCCGACAGCGTCGCGCTGTCGCGCTGGCTCGCGGACGGCATGCTGGGCGATTACCTGGACGGCACCGGCGCCGTCCTGCTGCTGAATAATGCGGGGATGGTGAGCCCAGTCGGCCCGCTCGACGCGCAGGACCCGCAAGCCGTGCTGCGCGCCGTGCAGTTGAACGTGGCCGCGCCGCTGGCGCGCACGACGGAAGACCGCTTCCCCATGCGCAAGCGCTTCGTCGACATGAAGGAGACCGGCGCGCTCGTCGAGCCGGACG
>NZ_JBKYMO010000627.1:0-2776 GCF_047302915.1 Massilia sp. CT11-108
CACCTCGAACGGACCGGGACCGGCCGCCGGGCGCGCGGTCGGCAACGCCGCCTGTTCGCTGACGTACACGCCGGAGCCGCCGCGCACTTCGACGACGCCGCCCAGTTCCAGCGCGATCAGCGCTTCGCGCAGCGAGGTGCGCGAGACGCCCAGCTTCGTGGCCAGGTCGCGCTCGGCGGGCAGGCGCTCGCCCGGCTTGATGTGCTCTTCCCGGATCAGCGCTTCGATCCGGCTCGACACCACGCGATACAGTCGCGGCTCGGTCGCAATCGCATCGGGTGGCGCGGGCATTTTTCTCATTGTGTCAGTCCAGGAAAAAGTGGAGGCGATTGCCAAGATCGCATCTTAGTTTGGTCGGGATAATGTTGCAAGTGGTCGGACCAAAACGGTCATTTGGGCTGACTGCGTTGGTGGTTTTGCCGCGCGCTGAACTTTATTCGGTCAAGGTTGGGGTCGGCGCCGTTCCAGCGCTGTGCATACGCATGTACAATGGGAAATATTGCCGAGCCGACGAATCGAACCATGACGACCGCATATCCAAGCCTGAGCCACGCCCAGCGCATTCCGCTGGCCGCCGAAATCCATTCGCGTCCCTTCCTCCGGCTGGAAGCGCCCGAAGCCATCACCCACCTCGCCGTGTACCGCGCCAACGAGGCCGGATCGCGCAGCGAGCACGGTCCCAACCAGCATGCACTGCTCGCCGCGCTGTGCGGGCATTTCGGCGTCGCGGCGCCGAACGTGACGGCCAATCACTTCTATCACGACTTCGGCCGTTTCCGCCTCAAGTGGGAACGCCACACGGAGTTCGCCACGTACACGTTTACGGAAAAGATCGCGCCCGGACTGCCGCTCGCCGAGGCGTTCGCGCGCATGCCGCTCGCGCACCTGCCGCAGGCGTGGATCCTAGGCCTGCACGGCCGCCTGATGTCCGCCGCGCACGTGCTGCTGGAGCGCGGCGCCGCCGATCCGGCCACGCTGCAGGACGGCTTCGCCAGCAACAACCTGGTCGGCTCGCGCGTCATGCAGGGCGGCGAGGTGTGGACGGATTTCGCGATCCAGTCCGACGGCTTCTCGCGCTTCGTGCTGCGCGATGTCGAGATGCGCGCGCAGCAGGCCGGCCGCCTCGCGCAGCGCGTGCTGGAGATCGACACCTACCGCATGATGGCGCTCCTCGGCCTGCCGGCCGCGCGCACCGTGTCCAACGCGCTGGACGATATCGAGGCCGAACTGGCCACGCTGGCCGAGCGCATGGTCGCGGGCGAGGCGGTCGCCGGCGACCAGGACCTGCTGGCACAGATCACGAAGCTCGCGGCGCGCCTGGAAAAGCTTTCGCTCGACAACGGTTACCGCTTCTCGGCATCGAAAGCGTACTACCGCCTCGTGAAGGCGCGCATCGAGGAATTGCGCGAGGCCCGCATCGAAGGCGTGCCGACCGTGGAGGAATTCATGGACCGCCGCCTGACGCCGGCGATGAACACGTGCGAATCGACGGCCGCGCGCCAGGAAGCGCTGGCGCGCCGCATCGCCAACGTCAACGACCTGCTGCGCACCCGCGTCTCCATCGTCCAGGAAAACCAGAACCGGCAAATCCTGCAATCGATGGACCGCCGCGCCGCCCAGCAACTGCGCCTGCAGCAGGCCGTCGAGGGCTTGTCGGTCGCGGCGATCTCGTACTACGTCGTGGGCCTGCTCGGTTATGCGGGCAAGGGCCTCAAGAGTCTCGGCATGCCGGTCAATCCGGACCTGCTCACGGGCGCGCTGGTGCCCGTCGTGGCGGGCCTCGTGTGGCTCAGCCTGCGCCGCATGCACAAGCAGATGCACAAACGTTCGCACGGCTGATTCGTGGCGGGCGCTCCCGGTCTCATGGCGGCGTGCGCTGCGCTGGCGCTGGCCGTACTGGCGTTGTGGGTGCCGGCGCCCGCAGTGCGGGGGAATCGCGACTGGGCGTGGTGCGCGGGCGTGCTGCTGGCGTGCGCGGTCGCTAAGGCCGTCGGGGTGCTCGACGGGATCGGCCTCGCCGTCACCTTGTTCTACCTCGCGCTGGCGTTCGGCGCGCGCGCGGCCGGCCGGGCTTCGGTCCGCATCCCGCTGCTCGTGCTGACGGGCGTGTGCGCTCTGCTGCTGGCGCTGCACCGGCTGCCGGGCTTTCACAATCCGCTGCTGGTCGACCATGCGCAGGTGTCGGCGGGCGCGCCGCCGTTCACGCTGTACGCGAACTTCGACAAGGCCATCGCCGGCATCGTGCTGATGGGCGTGTTCTGCGCGCCGATCCGCGCGCGTGCCGACTGGTTGCCGATGCTGCGCCGTACGCTGCCCGTGCTGGCGGCGACGCTCGTCGCCGTCCTCGGTGCGGGCCTGCTGCTCGGCGTGGTGCGGCCGGACGTCAAATGGCTGCCTTGGACATCCTGGTTCCTCGTCAATAATCTCTTGATCACCTGCGTGACGGAGGAGGCCTTCTTCCGCGGCTACCTGCTCGGCGGCCTGGCGCGCGGCATGGCGGGAAGGCGTTACGGCGTGGCCGCCGCAGTGGTCGTATCGACTTTGCTGTTCGGGCTCGCGCACGCCGCCGGCGGCCCGCTGCTCGTGCTGTTCGCGACGCTGGCGGGCTTCGGCTATGCCGCCGCGTACCTGCGTTCCGGGCGCATCGAAGGCGCGATCCTCACGCACTTCGCGCTGAACGCCGTCCACTTCATCGCCTTCACGTATCCGGGCCTCGTGCGCTGAGCTGCATTGCAACTTCTGTAACACGGTGTGACAGCGTACCGTGCGCGCGCGG
>NZ_JBKYMO010000628.1:0-2772 GCF_047302915.1 Massilia sp. CT11-108
CCCCCCCCCCCCCCCGCCCCGCCGCCCCCCCCCGGCGCCCCCCGCGCGGGCGCGCCCCCCCGCGGGCCGCGGCTCCCCCCCCCCCCCGCCCCCCCCCCCGGCGGGCCCCCCCCCGCCCCCGCCGCGGCCCACACCTGGCCCCCCCCGCCCCCCCGGGAGCGACGGTGAGTCCATCTCCAACACCGAGCCCGCGCATGGAATCACCCCTGACCAAACCCGCCTCACTCTCCTGGATACTGCGCCCCCGCCGCCTCGCCGGCTGCGCCGTCTGCCTCCTCGGCTTCGGCGGCGGCGTCATGCTCGGCGCGACCGCGTTCTCGCTCGTGATCCCCGCGCTGGCCGCCGCCAGGACGGGTGGCGCCGGCAACTGGGGCGCCAGCCTGTCCGTCGGTGCCGGCATCATGGCCGGGGCGGCGCTGCTGCTCGTCCTCGACCGCTGCATGTCGACCGACGGGATTCTGGCTCATGACGATCCCCGCACGGCGCACTCCCTGAAGCGCGCCTGGATGTTCGTGTGGGCCGTCGCGCTGCACAACCTGCCGGAAGGCCTCGCGATCGGCGTCGCGTATGCGGGCGTCGACGTCGACAAGGCGAACTCGCTGGCGACCGGCATCTCGATCCAGGACGTGCCGGAAGGCCTCGTCGTCGCGCTGGCCCTGCGCACGGTCGGCTATGGACGGGGTTTGTCGGCGGCGCTCGGCGTCGCGTCCGGCCTGATCGAACCGGTGGCCGCCGTCGCCGGCGCCATCCTGATCGGCATCTCGGCCGGCCTGCTGCCGTTCGCGCTGGCCGCCGCGGCGGGCGCGATGCTGTTCGTGATCGTCAACGACGTCGTGCCGGAAGCGCAGCAGAACGGCAACGGCACGTGGGCCAGCGTGGCCCTCGTCTTCGGCTTCATCCTCATGACGGTGCTGGACACGGCACTCGGCTGATACCGAAATCGCAATCGCACCCCTGTTTTATTTCATTGGTGGCGCCGACCCGCATTGCCTAAGCTGGTGGCGGGTTCAACCCATATGTACAAATAAAACAGGAGACTTCATGTTTAAAAAGCTGCTGGCAGCATGCTGCCTCGCGCTCGGCTGCGCCTCGGCCGGGGCCATCGACCTGCTCGGCGTGAACAATGCCCACGACCCGGGCACCATCACGAAGGACGGCGACACGTATTTCAACTTCACGACGGGCACCGGCATCTGGTATTCCACATCGAAGGACCTCAGGACGTGGGCCGCGGGGCCGGGCCCCGTGTTCGCCACGCCGCCCGCCTGGGTCACGCAAAAGATCCCGAACTTCTCCGGCTCGTACTGGGCGCCGGACGTGATCCAGATGAACGGCTATTACTACCTGTACTACTCGGTGTCGTCGTTCGGCACGTCGTCGTCCGCGATCGGCGTGGCGCGCAGTCTCTCGCTGAAGAACCCGAACTGGCAGGATCTCGGCATCGTCGTGCAGTCGTACGGCGGCAGCGCCGAGGTCAACGCCATCGACCCCGCGCTGTTCCGCGACCATGACGGCAAGGTCTACCTGAGCTACGGCTCGTTCTTCGGCGGCATCGGCCTGGCCGAGATCGACCAGGCCACGGGCAAGCTGGCCGGCAGCGTGACGACGATCTGGGGCGGGGCTGGCCGCGACATCGAAGCCCCTTACATCACGCGCGACGGTGGCTACTATTACCTGTTCGTGAACCGCGGCAGCTGCTGCAAGAACGCCGACTCCACCTATTACGTCGAAGTGCAGCGCGCGACGAACATCCGCGGGCCGTATTCGGGTACGCGCACGATCCTGCCGGTCACCGACGGCAAGTACCGCGGCCCCGGCCACATCGCCGACCTGCGCCAGGACGGCTGCCACTTCGTCTCCACGCACTACTACGACCTGACGGACAACGGCAATGCGAAGCTGGACATCCAGCGCATGACGTACAGCGCCGGCTGGCCGGTCCTGACCCGCGACTTCACCGACTTCGCCGGCTGCGGCGGCATCAGCGACGGCGTTTACGCGTTCAAGTCGCGCCTGTCGGGCAAGGTGTTCGGCGTGGCGGGCGGTTCGACGGCGGACGGCGCACTTGTGCAGCAGTCGACCGATGCGAACGCGCGCCACCAGCAGTGGTACGTGATCGGGCATGGCGACGGGTACTACAGCATCATCAACGCCAACAGCCTGAAGAGCCTGGACGACTACAATAACTCCACGACCGCCGGCACGAACATCGCGCAGTGGGGCTACTGGGCGGGGCAGGGCCAGCAGTGGCGCTTCGCCAGCCCGGCAGCGGGTTACTACACGGTCGCGAACCAGCTCTCCGGCATGGTGCTGGACGTGCAGAACAAGAGCACGGCCGACGGCGCGCAGATCATCCAGTATCCGTCCAACGGTGGCGCCAACCAGCAGTGGTCGCTGATCCGAAAGTGAAGCAGCAGGGCGCACGCGTGTGAGGTGCCCCCACGTCGATACCCGCTTCGCGTGCAATCCCCTCGTCACCGGCCAGCCGGCCTGCACTTCCACGCGGGCGCGCTGCGCCGTACGCCGGAAGGCATCCCGCTGGGCACCCTGTGCATCCGTCGAACTGCAAGCCCTCCTCGACATCGTCGCCGGCAACCGCTGACCACCGGGGTGACCACCGGGGTCAGAGCCCTTTTTTTGGCAAGATTTTCTGAGCCATTTCCAGAAACCGGGCTCTGACCCCGGTTCTTGGCAAATCGGCATAGGGGCGGCCAGTTGTCTGGCCGGTCCCCTGCCACACCACCCGGCGTGCGGGTCCGCACCGGGCGGTTC
>NZ_JBKYMO010000629.1:0-2769 GCF_047302915.1 Massilia sp. CT11-108
GCGCCGGCTCGAGCGCGCGCTCGTCGAGCAGCTCACCCACGACGCGCTGACGGGCCTGCCGAACCGCAACCGCATCCTCGAGACGCTGGACGAGGCCATCGCCGCCGCGCGCGAGGACGGGCGCACGCTCGCCGTGCTCGTGTTCGACCTGCACGAATTCCGCAAGATCAACAGCGGCTACGGCTATGGCGGCGGCGACGACGTGTTGCGCGAATGCGTCGTGCGCCTGTCGTGCCTGCTGGCCGGCGGCGACATGCTGGCGCGCCAGGGCGGCAACGAATTCATCGTCGTGCAAAAACAGTCAGGCGAGACCGCCGCCGCGGCGCTGGCCGCCCGGCTGCTGGAGTCGATGCGCAAGCCGTTCCTGCTCGACGGCCAGCGCGTGTTCCTGGCCGCCAGCGTCGGCATCGCACTGCCGCCCGCAAACGGCTGCGGCGCGCACGAATTGCTGCAGATGGCGCAGGTGGCGATGGCTGCCGCGCGCACGGAAGGGCCCGCGCGCTACCGTTTCCATACGGACGCGATGGCGCAGGCGATCCGCGAGCGGGTCGACCTGGAAGCGCTGCTGCGCCATGGCATCGAACGGAACCAGTTCGCGCTGCAGTATCAACCGCGCGTCGACCTGGCCAGCGGCACGGTGATCGGCGTGGAAGCCCTCGTGCGCTGGCGCCATCCCGTACTCGGTCTCGTGCCGCCGGCGCGCTTCATTCCGCTCGCCGAGGAGACGGGCCTGATCGATGATCTCGACATGTGGGTGCTGGACGAAGCCTGCGCGCGCGCGGCCGCGTGGCGCGCGCAGGGATTGCCGCCGCTGCGCGTGTCGATCAACCTGTCGGCACGCCAGTTCCAGCAGGCCGGCCTGGCGCGGCGCGTCCAGGCCGCGCTGGAACGCAGCAGTTTGCCGCCGGCCTGCCTGGAGATCGAGATCACGGAGTCCACGGTCATGCGCGACACGGGCGAGGCGACGAGCGTCCTGCGGTCGCTGAAGGCGCTCGGCGTCGCGCTGTCGATCGACGACTTCGGCACCGGCTATTCGTCGCTCAGCTACCTGAAGCGCTTCCCCATCGATGTGCTGAAGATCGACCGCTCGTTCGTCAGCGACGTGACGACCGACCCGAACGACGCGGCCATTGCGTGCGCCATCATCGCGCTGGCGCATACGCTGAACCTGGAGGCGGTGGCGGAAGGTGTCGAGACGGCCGAGCAGGCGGCTTTCCTGCGCGAGAATGGCTGCGATGAAATCCAGGGCTATTACTTCAGCCCGCCGGTGTGGCCGGAGCAGATCGAGCGGATGTTCGCCGCAACGACGGCGAACGGGGCGATGGTGAATTAACCGACGACGAACCGTCGCGACGGACCCGTCGACATCGTCTGGCCGGCCGGGCCGTAGACGCCGGCCGCGCCGCCGCCGGGACCGCGCAATTCGCTCAAGGCCGCCTGGGTCTGGCCCAACTGGCGGTTGACGATCATGCCATTGACGCGGTTGAGTTCCTTCGCTTCGCGGGTGAGTTCCAGCAGGCGGTTCCAGGCGTCGCGATATTCGGCGTTGCCGCCCACCGCCAGCCAGGGCTCCATGCCGGCCTCGCCGGCGGGAAAGCCGGCGGCGCCGAGGGCCTTGTGGCGCACGCGCGACAGGGTCGCGGCACGCTGCGCCAACTGCAGCTTGTTGGGGGTGATGGTCGAGAGGCCATCCGCATCCGCACTGATCAGGAGCTGTTGCTCGGTTTTCATCAGCTCCACGATGGAACCGATCACTTGCTGTTCGTCGCGCAGGGTTGCGCCAGGGGATGCAATGGCCATTGGTTATCTATTGTTTGCGGGAATGCAGCAGATCGCGCACCGTATCCAACAGGCCGTCCGCCACTTTCTCGGAATTCACATGAAACTGGCCATCCGCGATGGCCGCCTTGATGCGTTCGACCTTCTTGCTGTCGAACACTTGACTGGTGCTGCCGGCCGCGAGGGCCTGGCCTTGCGAGGACAGGCGCACGGTGTCGGCCGCTGCGGGCGTGACCGATTTCGCGGCGGCCGCGTCGCTGCTCTTCGCAGTCGTGGCCGGCGTGTTGTTGGCCTGGACGCTCGTGTTGTTCTTGAGTGTATCGTTGATTTTCACAGCATCATCCTTCTCAGGTCGGAGCAGAAAGCCCGGGATCTGCCTCAGTAACGGCGCCCTTGCCAAAAACTTTAGGGGACATCAAAGAAAGTGCGGACGCAAGCCACACTTTCAACGATCCTGCTCCTTTGCTGTCATCAAAACGCCACTTCGACCATCCCGCCACTGCGCGCCGTGCCGCTCACGACCGAGCCGGATGGCGTGCGCACCTGCACGATCTGGCCGTCGCTGGCGTTGCCGATGGCCTTGCCTTCGGCTGATACTGAAAATCCATTTCCGCTAGTAACCAAGCGTACGGCCTGGCCTTGCTGCACGACGGGCCGGCTGCGCAGCGTGTCCAGGCGCAACGGCGTGCCGGCCACCAGCGACACGGTCGGGGTGCGGCCGATCGCCTGGGCCATGTCCGTGATGATGCCGTTCGGCATGGCGGCAATGTCGCCTTTCATCAACACGAGCTGGCTCTGCTCGATCGGCTGGCCCTGGGCCAGCGGCAGCGCGGCGGCCACGTAGTCGGCCTGCACGTTCACCTGCGCCTGCACGTAGAGCGTCCAGTTCGATGGTGCCGTGCAGCGCACGCCCACGGTCGTCTTGCCCCAGGCGCGCGCGCCCGGCTGCAGGAACGCTTCCGGCGCTGGCCGCCTGCCCCGCGCCGGAAG
>NZ_JBKYMO010000630.1:0-2768 GCF_047302915.1 Massilia sp. CT11-108
ACCTGGGCGCGCTGCGGCGGGTGCTCGTCCGGCTGCAGCGGCTGCTGGCGCCGGAACCGGCCGCCCTCTTCCGCCTGCTGCAGCGCCCTCCGGCCTGGGTGGCGCCGGAAGACCGCCAGGAGCTGCGCCAGTCGACCGAGGAATTCACGGTCGTGCTGTCCGACCTCGCCGCACTGCACGAACGGATCAAACTGCTGCAGGAAGAGATCGCGGCCCGGGTCAACGAGGACAATAACCGCAGCCTGTTCCTGCTGACCATCGTGACGGTGATGGCCCTCCCGATCAACCTGATCGCAGGCCTGCTGGGCATGAACGTGGGCGGCGTGCCGCTGTCCCAGCATCCGCACGGGTTCTGGCTCGTGCTGGGCTTTACCGCGCTCGTCACCGGGGCCATTGCGTGGCTGTTGCTTCGATTGCAACGGCCGCATTGATCCTTTGCCATATAAAAACAGGATATTTACCCTTGCATTGGGTATAACTCCTTTCCCGGCATCACGTTAAGCTTCTTGCCTCAGGAAAAGCCCACACGCCTGTGCAGCCGTGCGCGGCGCGACCGACGGTAGAATGGCCCCAGACACCGGCGCCAGCCTCTGCTTCCACCGGTACGCGCGCCGCGCCGCCCGGTCGTGGCTTTTCGAGCATCCTATTTCCGAATCGCAGAAGAAGACCATGTTCAATCCATCCGACCATCCGCACCGCCGTTACAACCCGCTGCAAGGCGACTGGGTCCTCGTGTCCCCGCACCGCGCCAAGCGTCCGTGGCAGGGGCAACAGGAAGCCGTCGACCGCTCGGCCAAGCCGTCGCACGACCCGACCTGCTACCTGTGCCCGGGCAATACCCGCGTCAACGGCGAAAAGAACCCCGACTACACAGGCACCTATGTGTTCGAGAACGACTTCGCCGCGCTGATGCCGGACACCCCGGAAGCCGCGGAGGGCACGGACCCGCTGTTCCAGACGATGAGCGCGCGCGGCAGGAGCCGCGTGATCTGCTTCTCGCCCGACCATGCGAAGTCGCTGCCGCAACTATCGCTGCTGGCGCTGGAAGGCGTCATCGACACGTGGTGCGAACAGGCCGCCGAGCTGGGCGCCAAATACCGCTGGGTCCAGGTGTTCGAGAACAAGGGCGCCGTGATGGGCTGCTCGAACCCGCACCCGCACGGCCAGATCTGGGCGACCAGCTACGTGCCCAACCTGCCGGCCGCCGAAGACCGCCAGCAGAAGGCCTACCACGCCGAACAGGGCCGCCGCCTGCTGCTGGACGTGGCCGAGCGCGAGATCGCCGCACAGGAACGCGTGGTCGTCCAGACCGAGCACTGGGTCGCCATCGTCCCATATTGGGCCGCGTGGCCGTTCGAGACGCTGGTCCTGCCCCGCTTCGCCGTGCGCCGCCTGGAAGAGCTGCAGCCGGCCCAGCGCGCCGACCTGGCCGTGCTGCTGAAGCGCCTGACCACCCGCTACGACAACCTGTTCCAGACCTCGTTCCCGTACTCGATGGGCTGGCACGGCGCCCCGTACGGTATTCCGGACGAAGAGGCGGAAGGCTGGCAGCTGCACGCCCACTTCTACCCGCCGCTGCTCCGCTCCGCGTCAGTGCGCAAGTTCATGGTCGGCTTCGAGATGCTGGCCGAAGCCCAGCGCGACCTGACCCCGGAACAGGCGGCCGAACGCCTGCGCGCGCAATCCGAAGTGCACTACCTCGACACCGAATCCAACCAAACGACCTGACATGCAAGATACCCGTCTCTCCCGCACCGCCGCCGCCTTCGAAACCGCATTCGGCACCGCCCCCACGCTATTCGTCCAGGCTCCGGGCCGCGTCAACCTGATCGGCGAGCACACCGATTACAACGACGGCCTCGTGCTCCCCTGCGCCATCGACTACCGCACCGCCATCGCCGCCAAACCGCGCGGCGACCGCAAGGTGCGCGTCGTGGCGGCCGACTACGGCGACGCGCTCGACGAATACGACCTCGACGCCCCGATCGGCCGCGTGGACCAGCCGATGTGGGCCAACTACGTGCGCGGCGTCGTCGAGCAGTTCGTGAAGCGCGGCCTGCCGATGCAGGGCATGGACATGGCCATCGCGGGCGACGTGCCGCAGGGCGCTGGCCTGTCGTCGTCGGCATCGCTGTCGGTCGCCGTGGGCCGCCTGTTCGCGACCTTGCCCGGCTTCGAGGCGCTGTCGCCGATCGACATCGCGCTGATCGCGCAGGCATCGGAAAACGACTTCGTCGGCACCAAGTGCGGCAACATGGACCAGATCAGTTCCGCGTGCGGCGTCGAAGGCCACGCGCTGATGATCGACTGCCGCTCGCTGGAGGTGAAGCCCGTGCCGGTGCCGGACAACGCCGCCATCATGATCTTCAATTCGAACGTGACGCGCGGCCTCGTGGACAGCGCCTACAACGTGCGCCGCGAGCAGTGCGAAGCGGCCGCCCGCCACTTCGGCATCCCGGCCCTGCGCGACCTCGACCTCGCCACGCTGGAAGCCCGCGCGGGCGAACTGGACCCGGTCGTGGTGCGCCGCGCGCGCCACGTGGTGACGGAAGACGACCGCGTGCTGGCCGCCGCCGACGCGCTGCAGGCCGGCGACCTGGTACGCCTGGGCGAACTGATGGCGGCATCGCACGCATCGATGCGCGACGATTTCGAGATCACCGTGCCCGCCATCGACAACCTCGTCGACATCGTCAAGAACGTCATCGGCACCCAGGGCGGCGTGCGCATGACGGGCGGCGGGTTCGGCGGCTGCGTGGTGGCCGTCG
>NZ_JBKYMO010000631.1:0-2764 GCF_047302915.1 Massilia sp. CT11-108
GATTTGCTCGACGAGATTCAATCCTTGATGAGAGGCTTCGGCAGCAAGTTCACGATAAATTTTGCATGACTACTTAGTCGTACACTTTTCCGCGGCTCGGAAATTCACCGCCGAGCTGATGGTCCGGATTCAAAGTTTAATCTTAAGTGGCGAAAGATAGCGTACGGTGACACCGCTGTCGCGTAAAATTTTTAATGCAGCGCGTTGGGAAGCTAGCCAACGCTGCTCCCCGGCAAAACCTCCTGCAAATACTGCACGCTTGATGCCTGCCCATACAATTGCTCTGGCACAGTCGCTACAGGGAAAACGCGTGCAATAAATGGTGGCTCCTGATAAATCAGAGTTTGACAAATGCGCCTTGAAAATAGCTGCCCTTTCGGCATGCTCGATAAGGTGATATCGGCTCTCTTCCGTGACCGCTTCCCCGTTTCTCTGCATTTGGCTCTTTAATGCAGGAGGAAGAATATTTGCGGAACGGCTTAAAATCTTCTCTTCCTTTGTTATCACGGCACCTACAGCCGACTGTTGTACAATCTTACCTTTAGGATCATCTGTTTTCTGTCGTTCTGACAGGGCTTCAGACATAAAGTAGCTGTCAGCATCCATTTTATTTTCGAATTTATTTTCGGTCACTTTGATGTGAAGGAGGGAATTTGTTAACAAAAAGTGAAATCGCCACGCGTAGGATTGTACAGCAACCACGACAGTCCCAGCAGGCAAGTCAAAGCGGGGAACGAGACTCAACGTACGACGCGACCGTTGGTGTCATCATCAGCAACGGTAAGGAAGTGAACACCACATTCACGCTTGAGCCTAGAGGCGTTGTCTGGGTAATATCCCAAGAAGACTTCCATCTTGCTTCAGACACAACTGCCGTGGCTGCACTAAGAACTACTTGGGCACATAAAGGAATTTTTGCGCTTAATGTTGGGGTGGTTGATCCGGGATGGAAAGGGCCCGTTGCCACCGCACTTGTAAACTTTAGCACAGAAGACTTTAAAGTCAGTCCTGGCGACCCGTTTATGAGGCTTATGTTCTTTGAACATTTGCCTACTCAGGCTACATTGATACCGGAGACCCGGGATGAGTATGTAAAAAAGATCAAGAAAAATTCTCGCAATCTTTCGGATTCATTCTTGAACATGAACTCGCTCGTCGACGATGTCGCACGAAAAATCTTTAACGCTCCAAAAATTGCTGTCGTAGCCACTTGGGCCGGTGTTCTGATTGCCGTACTGGCAATATTTGTGCCTATGGCAGTTTCCGTATGGACGGGTGTTTATGATGACAGGATTGCCGTCGCGAAACTGCAGCAGCGCGTTGAACAACTCGAGAAGGAGCAGTCATCCAGAACATCGGAAACGAAGCTTGATAAGCTGAACGATAAAACTGAAGATAAGCAAGCGAGTGGGCGGGGGGCGTCAGCCAAAGAAAGCGTAAATGGCACTACTGCGCCAGTATCCCCGTGATCATAAGAACGGCTTAGATTATAGGGTGACCTAACTGTGATTTGTTAAATGCGAAGGTAGAGGTTGATTACGTGACTGGCACTGCCGCTCTCGATGAGAGCCTCAAATTTAGGACCGGGGGCATTGAGGAGCGCGCGGCCGAACAACGCGCGAGCAATACCCCTATGCCAGTCAGGCCAACACCGCGCGCACCGGCCGAAGCCAGCACAGTGTCGTTTTCACGACGTCGATTTTTTCTCGCGGCGTTAATGGCGCGTAATCCTGTCAGGATGCCGCAGCTCGTCACTGCTGGGCCAGTGGTTTCTGCATTCGTAAGACGTGAAAGGTCTCCGATATGCATACACATCCTCTTGACGGCTTTGTCGGGAGCACGGCGCGCCTGAGCGTGGCAAGGATCTAGCACGTTGCCGAAGTTTCATCGCGGCACGGGCCGATGCTGGTTCCTTACGTTCTCACCCGGCAACTGGCTGAGCATATCGGCGCGGAATTCATTATCTTCGACACGGGAGACATTTCTTGGCGAGCCATGGATTCGTCGAGTTTTCACTCGTGTACAAGACACTGATATCGCACATGCAAAGCGTTAATCGATAAGAATTACGCGGTGCGCGCATGATGTTCATCCTGAAACCCTCAGCGTTAGGCCGCCCGCGCATACCTCCCCGGCGGTTGCCCCACATGCCGCGCGAAGGCAACGGTGAACGTACTCGCGGAACTGTAGCCCACGCGCTCGGCCACCTCGGCGACGCTGCCCGCGCCGCGCCGCAGCAGGTCCTGCGCCAGCGCCATCCGCCAGGTGAGCAGGTAGGCCATCGGCGCCACCCCCACTGTGCGGCTGAAACGCTCGAAGAACGTGGAGCGCGACAGCGCCGCCACCCGCGCGAGGTCGGCCACCGTCAGCGGCGCGTCGAGGTGGGCGAGCACGTGGTCCTGGACGGTGCGCAGCACGGAATCGTCGCCCACGTACGGCGTCAGGTAAGGACTGAACTGCGATTGCCCGCCGCTGCGCTGGGTAAACACGACGAGGCGCTTGGCCACGTTCAGCGATACGTCCGCGCCGTGGTCTTCGTAGACCAGGTGCAGCGCAAGGTCGACGCCCGCCGTGACGCCGGCCGACGTATAGACCGGACCGTCGCGCACGAAAATGCGGTCCGGCTGGACGGCCACCCGCGGAAAGCGCGCGGCCATCAGCGCGACGTCGTTCCAGTGCGTGGTGGCGCGGCGGCCGTCCAGCAGGCCCGCGTGGGCGAGCAGGAACGCGCCGTTGCAGACGGACGCGATGCGGGCGCAGCGGG
>NZ_JBKYMO010000632.1:0-2757 GCF_047302915.1 Massilia sp. CT11-108
CGGCGACGTCATCTCTTCGAGGTAGACGCCGGCGAATGCGGGTACTGCCAACGGTAGGGTCAGGCCCGCGATCGCCAGCGCGCGGCGGACGACCGATGTGTGCAGGTGAAGCATGTGATCCGTGTTCCTGATGCTTTACAACTATTGTAGAGCATCCTAGACGGCGGGACGGAACGCGGACCGGGATTTTTTATTACCGGAGCATTACAGTTGGCTTATCCGTCGCGGCGGCGGGTTCACGTTGCTTTCTGGCGACGCGGCCGCGTAGGAGCGGGCTCACGACGCCGCGAGCGTGGCCCGCACCGTTGCGACCCGCTGCGCGACGGGCCCTTCGAGCAGCACGTACGGAACACCCCGCGCCTCCAGCACCCGCGCATGCCAGCGGAACTGGCGCGCGCGGAACGCCGCGTCGCGCCGCGTGCCATCCTGCACGAACGGAAAATCCGGCGCGCACAGGAACGTGTGCGCATACGGCAGCTCGGCCAGGATCCGCACGGCCGGGTCGACACGGCCGTAACCATCGAGGCTATAGAACACGGTCGTCAGCGCGCTGCCGTCGCAGATCAGCCAGCGCGTGGCGTCGCGCAGCAGCGCGTCTTCGCGCGCCACCTGGCGCTCGGCGATGCGCCGCATGTCGGCGTAGTCCAGCCGCCCGCCCCGCTCCTCCCACAGTTCGCGCCCGACCTCGGGCACCCACACGGTGCCGAGGTCCCGCGCCAGCGCCCGGGCCAGGGTCGTCTTGCCGCTCGATTCGCCGCCCAGCAGGCACACCCGGCGCACGAACGTCGCATACACCTCCGGATGCAGGAAGGCGCGGTGCCGGTGCAGGTCGGTCCGGATGCGCGTGCCGGAGACGGGGACCGTCACGCGCGCGCGGTCGACGCACACGTGGCGCACCTCGTGCGGCCGGCGCGCGCGGGCGCCGAAATGCGCCGACAGGGCCGCGGCAAAGCCGTCGCCGTAATCCTCGCTCGTGAACACGGCATCCACGGTCGTCCCGCAGATCGCCGTGCACAGCCAGGCCGTGAATGCGCGGTGCACGTCCGCATGGTCGTCGTTGTGCGGCAGGCGCCGGCGTTCGCGCAGGCCGTGCGTCCGCGACCAGTCGGCCAGCCACGCATCGTCCACCACGAGGCTGCGCACCTGCGGGAACACGGCCTGCAACCATGCAGCGCGCGCCGCGGGACCGTGGCCCGCGAACTCGGGCTTCGTGTAGCTGATGACGAGGACCTCGGCGCAGGCGTCGATGGCGCTCTGGATCAGGTGCATGTGGCCCCGGTGCAGCGGCGCGAACTTGCCGACGACGAGGCCGCGTGCAAAACGCTTGTCGATCGGCTCAGCCATCGTGCGCCCCCGCCAGGTCGGATGTGTACTGCAGCGTCTTGCCGTCCGCATCCAGCAGCTCGACGTCGACGGATGCGCCGAACAGCCGCGCCAGCGCGGCGCGCGCGGCGTCCGCCCACGGCATCCCGCCCGGCGCGAGCCGCAGCACGACGGCGGCGTCGCTTCGCTGGTGCACGTTGAAGTGCGGGAGCGGAAACGGCAGCAGCGCGTGCGTCACGTCGATGTTGTTGATCCACGCGCCGCGCGCAAGATAGCGCACCGGCCGCCGTCCGGACAGTCCGGTGAGCACGGGGCCGGCGGGACCGTGGGCGAGCGCGCCGAAGTCGCCGGTCCGGTAACGCAGCAGGGGCAGGCAAAAGTTGAAGCCGCCCGTGACCGCGATCTCGCCCGTGTCGAGGATCTCGACGTAGAGCCGCGGCTGCAGCAGCACGTGGCCGCCGGCGGCCGCATCGAACACGCCGACCGGCCCCACTTCGTTCAGGGAATAGATGTCCAGCACGGGGCAGCCGAAGCGTTCCTCGAGCCGCGCGCGCAGGCCGGGCAGCAGCAGCATCGACACGGAGATCAGGGCGCGCGGCCGCGTCTTCAACGGCAAGGTGAGGTATTCGGCGAACGAGATCGGGTCGCCCGCGACGATTTCCGGCGCCAGCGCATCGAGATAGCGGGCGCGGTCGTCCGGATCCCGCCAGTCGTCCGGGTGCAGGTTGATCTTGGCGAGGCCGGATTCGTCCATCGCGGGCGACACCGACACATAGGTGAAGCACTGGCGCTGGTAGCCCAGCAGGACGACGCCGACCTGGCCCCGGCCGTACGCCGGCACGATGCCCACGCGGCGCAGCGCGCGCTTGTGGAAGGCGGCGTAGCGCGCGGCCACGATGGGGTGCGACGGGATCAGCAGGGGATGGCCCGTCGTGCCCGTCGTCCGGAAGTGCATCATGCGGTCGAGGGACACGTGGTCGGGCACGAATTGCGCCACGTCGGCGGCGAAATCGGCGCGCGACACGGGCGCGATATCGCCGAAGCGGCGTGGTGCCGAGCCGAGCGCGCGGTAATGCGGCACGGTGGCGAACGTCTCGGCCACGAACGGCATCACCCAGTCCGGCAATGTGCCGGGCTCCCAGCCGACAGTCGCCGCCGCCACCTCGGCCTCGTACGCGCGCTGCGCCGCCACCTCGTGCGCGAGCAGGCGGTTGCCGCTGCGGTTGCGGTACACGGGCGCGTGCGGGTGGTCGCGCATGAAGTCGAGCATGCGCCGGCCATGCGCCGTCAGCGTCGGGAAGCGTTCCGCGTCCAGGCCGTCGTCGCTCATTCCCGTGTCCATTTGTCGGCCGATTCCTCGGCGGCCTTGCGCACCAGCGCCTCCCGGATCTCGCGCGCGCGGGTGGCACGATGGCCCTGAACATTCCCGAACAT
>NZ_JBKYMO010000633.1:0-2756 GCF_047302915.1 Massilia sp. CT11-108
CGGGCCGCGCCCGCCCGCGCTCCAAGGGCGCCCTCGCCTATTACGCCAGGGCAAAGGCCATGTGCTAGGCTTATAGCGGCGCCGACAAGGACAGGTGCATGGATAACGCTAAATCCGTGCACACGGCCGCGCTGGCGCCGCTGCTCGTCGTGCCTGCGCGGTCGGCCTTGGCGTCGGCCAGCGCGGCCGTGTGCACGGATTTCGCGTTATCCATGCAGCTGTCCTTGTCGGCGCCGCTCTTCGCGTCGCACTTGGCCTTGGCCAGGTCGTACTCGGCGTCGGCGACGTTGGTGCGCGTGCGGGCGCGGCCGGCTGCCGTGTTGTTGTACTTGGACAGTGCATCGGCCTCGGTGCGGGTGCGCGCCAGCCGGGCTTCGGCCATGCAGATGTCCTTGTCGCTGCCGCTCCGGGCGTCGCATTTCGCTGTCGCCGCCCGGTATTCCGACTCCGCTTTCTGGGTGAGATTGCGGTAGGTCGCCGGGTCGTGGTTGAGTGCCGCAGTCGGTGCCGCGGCGAAGCTCGCGCCTGCAGCCGTCGCGAGCAAGGTCGCAATCAGCGTTTTCATGGTCTTGTCCCTGTGTTGTTTGTTGTGACAGCCAGATTTAACGCCCGCACGCCAGGGACCTCTGTGCGGCAACGAACGCTAGTCTCAATCGTCGCTGAGCAGCCCCTCGCGCCACAACGGCGCCGCGTCCTCGAACGGCTTGCCGGCACTGCCGAAGCGCGCGCCGTCGCGCGCGAGGCCCACCCATGCGCGGGTATCGTGGCCGTTGCGCGCAACCGGCTGGTCGTGCCTGAGCTTTTCCAGCCACGCGTAGATGCGGCCGTAGTCGCCGGGGTGGCGGTCGTGCGTCCAGGCCAGCGCCACCAGGTCGGCATAGCCTTCCTCGCGGCGGGTTTCGCGCATCGCCTTCGATGCCGCCAGCAGCGACGGATCGTCCGCCGTCTCTTCGTTCACCTCGACGAAACCGGCCGGCAGCGCATGCCACGCGCCCTGCGCATAGCGCCAGCAATGGCCGATCTCGTGGGCCGCCATCGCCTCGATCAATTCGCCCTGCCCGGCCGCCGGCACGCCGTCGAGCTGGCGCTCGGCATCCGGATTGCCGCGCAGCGACAGCACGAGCTTGCAGCGGCCGCCCGCGAAGCCCATCGCCATCGGCACGTCGTTCGGGCCGGCCTGCGGCTGGACGACGACATCGATGGGCAGGTTCAGGCTGCGCGAGTACGCGAGGACGGGGAGCGCGGCACCGAGCCAGCGCTGCTCCAGCGGCGTGAGGTCGGCGGCGGCGGCGGGAAGGGTTGCGCACAGCAGCGCTGCGGCGAGGACGGCTTTGGACATGATGGGCTTCCCGTTGGATATTTAAAATGCCTAACGGCAATTTTAAATCCGGTTGAAGCCCCTTTTTCAGCAATATTTTTGCGCCTGTTTAAAAGCGTAATCTTGCCTATCCGGCCACGCGCGCCTCGCTGGGCGGATGCCCGATGACGCGTTTGAAGGCGCGGCTGAACGACGCCTCGGAGTCGTAGCCGAGCCGGTTCGCGACGGTCGCCACGCGCATGCCGTCGCGCGCGATCCAGTGCCGCGCCTGGAACATCTTGACCTTGGCAACGTACTTGGCCGGAGTTTCGCCGACGGCGCTGGAAAACTTGTCGATGAAGCTGGACCGCGACGCGCCCATCACGCCGGCCAGTTCGCTCACCGACCAGTCGCGCTCCGGCTGGCGGTGGATCGCCGCCAGCACGCGTCCGATCTGCGGACAGCGCACGGCCGCGATCCACCCGCTCGCATCGCTGCACGCGCATTCGACCCATGCGCGGATGATGCTCGCGGCCAGCACGTCCGCCAGCCGCGCGAGGATGCCGCAGGCGCCGATGCGGTCGAGCGCGACTTCGCGCTCCATCGCTTCCAGCATCGCGTGCACGGCCGGGTCGCGCTGGCCCAGGTCGGCGGCGCGCATCGCCTCCGGCATCATCGCCAGCAGCGGGTGCAGCGGGTCGAGATTGAACCGCATCGCGCCGCAGAACAGGACCTGCTCCGCCGCCGCATCCTGCGCACCGGTGCCGCTCACGAGATACAGGTTTTCCGACACGGCCTTGCGCGCCAGCGAGTCGATCTCCACCGCCGGCAGGTCCGGGCTGCTGGCCATCACGTGCGCCGTACCGTGCGGCAGCAGCACGGCGTCGCCGGGATTCAGCTGCAGCCAGCCCTTGGTGGCCGTGTGCATCCAGCAGCTGCCTTGCGCGACGAAGTGAAAGCTCGCCTCCCGCTTGGCGGGGAACGCGACGGCCCACGGCTCGCGCATCACGCAGCGGCCGTATTCGACGCCGTCGAGGCGCAGGCCGAGGAGGATTTCGGTCAGGGCGTCCTGGCCGGTCTTCGGATCCCTGTTTGGACGAATGGTCATGAGATTCGGATTGAATGGCATGGAAAGTCCAGAATCTTAGCCCTACACTGCCATTTCCACAATATCCCGAGGTATCCATGAATGAATCCACCTGCATCGACGCAGACGCGCATGTCGCGCCGCCGCGCGTCGCGGCCCAGGCGAAAAACGCCAACTGGGGCGGCATCGCCAGCCTGACGCTGGGCGTGTTCGGTCTCGTGACGGCCGAGTTCCTGCCGGCGGCGCCCCCGCGGCGCGGGCGGCCCTGCCCCCCCTGGCCCATGAGCCCCCGGCTCACTACCCCCCCCACGTTCTCCCCCCGCCCGGCTAGTACGGCGCCCACCGGTGCCCCGCCGGCGCCGGCCATCTGGC
>NZ_JBKYMO010000634.1:0-2738 GCF_047302915.1 Massilia sp. CT11-108
CGGCATGTTCCGCGGCCGCCGCGGAACATGCCGCGGTTGCCGTTGCGCAGGCGCTCGTCGCCCGTCACGCCGCCCCACTGGTAGCGCAGGCCGATCTGGACGATGCGGGGCTGGCTCACGTTCAGCGTATGCAGCCGGAGCACCTCGTTCTCGATGTCGCTCTCCATGTTCCCGGTATGGAAAACGTTGTTCACGTTGAGGTTCAGCGACAGGCGCGGCGTGATGCGGTGCATCCACGTGAAATTCGTCATCGTGACGGCGCTGTTGATGCCCTGGCCGTTCAGGGTGGCGCCGTTGCGGTTGACGCTCAGCTGCAGCGATTCCATGCCCACCTGGTACGCGAGCCGCAGCTTGATGTTTTCCCGGTGGTTCGTCTGCTCCACGGCCGTCGTGTCGGTCGTGAAGTTGGAGATGCGCTGGCGCTTCTCGTTGGCCAGCGTCGCCCCGAGGTTGGCGGACAGGCCCGGCACGAACAGCTGGCGCACGTTGAAATTCAGGTCGACGCCAACGGAATCGTTGGCGCCGAAGTTGATGGGCGACGTCACGATCACGTTCGGATCGCTCGCGAGCGCGTAGCTGCGGTTGCCGACCACGGGCGACTCGCGCCGCTTGAACAGGACGAAGCTGCTGTCGACGCCGAAGAAGCGGTCGCGGTACGCCAGCTCGAGCAGGTCGTTATTTACAGGCTGCAGGTGCGGGTTACCCTGGCGTGCGCTGAAGTCGCTCAGGTAGACGAGGTTCGGGTTCAGGTCGCGCTCGTTCGGCCGCGCGATGCGGCGCGCCGCGCGGAACTGCAGCATGCCGTCGGCGCCGATGTCGCGTGTCGCGTAAAAGCTCGGCAGCCAGTTCATGTAGTGATACTTGTCTTGCTCGTCCAGCAGGGGCTGGTGGACGTCGAGTTCCGTGTACTCGCCGCGCAGGCCGCCCTGGATACTGAGGTTCTTGCCCAGCTTAGTGGACAGGATGCCGTAGACGGCCGCGTTGCGGTCGTTCGATTCGAAATCGCTGATGCGGCTCGACACCGGCACGTACTCGCCCGTGGCGGGGTCCTGCCCGAGGTAGTTCGTCGGATTGTTCGTCTTGCTGTCCGCGACCTTCGCGCCGGCCTTCAGGTGCCACGTGTCCCAGACGTTGCGCTCGTAGTCGACGGAGATGTCGAGGATGCGGTTGCGGCGGTCGGTCGAGCGCAGGCTGTTCGCGATGAACGGGGTCGGGCGCAGGCGGTAGTCGTAGAAGACGTCCGAATCGGAATGATTGTTCTGGCCCGTGTAGCGCAGGTCGAACTTCAGGTCTTCGCCCGGCGCGCCGCTCTTGTGGTCGTACGATGCGCCGATGCCAAAGTTCTCGGCCGGCGAGCGGCTCTGCGACCGGCTCGTGAAATCGGCCAGCGGCGAGTCGTCCGCCGCGAACCGCCGGGTCGAGGTCGTGCTGTCGCTCTCGTTGCGGATCTTCGAATAACTGACGGTGGCGCCGGCCTGGTCGCGCTCCCCGACGTTGTACGTGAACGTCGACGCGAGGTTCAGCGATTTCGACCGGCCCTGCCGGTTGCCCACCGAGTCTTGCGAGTCCTTGACGGCGCCGGTGGCCGGGTCGAGATCCTCCCGCTGGGACTCGTTATGGCTGTTGCGCACGTACTCTCTCACACCGATGTTGCCGGAGATCGAGTACGGGCCTTCCGCGTGCTCGCCGTTGAGGAACGCGTTGCCGCGGCCCTCGGTGCCCTTGTTGACGCTCATGTTCGCGCGCGAGCCGGCCTTGCGGTTGCGCTTGAGGACGAGGTTGATGATCGGCCCGCTGCCGCCCTCGTTGCCGAATTCGGCGCCGGGCACGTTGACAACCTCGATGGATTCGATGGCCTCGGCCGGGAACGCATTCAGCGCGTCGCCCCGGTTCTGGCCCTGGAATTGGGCGTCGCGCTTGCCGTTGACCATGATCTGCACGTTCTGGTTGCCGCGCAGCGCCACGTTGCCGTCCTGGTCGACCGTGACCGACGGAACATTGTTCAGGATGTCGGCGGCGGACGCGTTGCTCACGCTGATGTCGTTCTTCAGGTCGTAAACATCGCGGTCGACCTTGTTGGTCGGGCGCGTCGCGACCACCTCCACGGTCGCGACCCCGTCGTCGGACTTCGTGTCCGGTGCGGCCTTGGCGGCGGGCGGCGCCGTTTGTGCGAACGACGCCGGTACGGCGAAACAGGTAACGAGTAAGGCGGGAAGGATTTTCAGCGCGTGCTTGGTCGGAATCATCGAACAGGATCAGTGAGTGGAAACGCCGGAGCATGAATCCGTATTCCTCCGGGTCCCCATAAAAGTTCCAGCTTTTTTTAGCGGCTCGTCGGCGGGTTCAGCAACGCCTTGGAGGGATCCGGGTTCTGCATCTGCTGCTCGAAAAAGCCCCGGGCGTCCTCCAGCCCCGCATTGTATTCGACGTCGCGCATCACGCTGACCTGGTCGATCGTCCATTCGCTGAAGCCGCCGGCACCCGCCACCAGGCGCATTTCCGCCGTGATGTCGGCCAGGCTCAGGCCCCCGTCCAGGCGGCGCTGGAACGCCGCCGCCCACGCGGCCGTGGCCGGGTCGCGGACGTCGTTCTCCAGCGTGCGCAGGATGTGCTCGGCCGTGGGCACGTCGACCCGGTAGCAGGACGCGAGCACCGCCGCGCGCGCCAGCGTGCGCGCATCCCGGCCCGTGCGCCACGCCGTGAAAAAACCCGGGCCCGGGGGTGGGGGGGGGGGGGGG
>NZ_JBKYMO010000635.1:0-2729 GCF_047302915.1 Massilia sp. CT11-108
ACCATGGCGTCGGCCGTCGCGCTGGGCTGGCCGCGCAGGCCCAGCTCCGCGGCCAGCGTGGGGAGCGGGCAGCCTTCGCCCGGTTCGTCGCGGTGTTCCGCCGACAGGTAATGGTCGATGACGGCGCGCGGCGCGGCGTCCGCCGATGGCAGCCAGCGTTCCAGCGTCTGCTGGACGGCGGCCTCCAGCGAAGCCTGCACGAGCGCGTCCTTGGATTCGAAATGGGCGTAGAAGCCGCCGTGGGTCAGGCCGAGCGCCTTCATCAGCGGCACGAGGCCCGTGCCTTCGATGCCGTCCTTGCGGAAGCGGCGCGACGCTTCGCCGATGATGCGCTGGCGCGTTTCGGCCTTATGGTTACTCGAGTAACGCATAGTTATGGGATTGGTTTGCAATGATTCGGATGCGGTCCGTGCGGCCGAAAGCGACGGACCCGTTGAGCGACGGATGTGCCTCATGAATTTAGGCAACGCTCCGTGTCACCATTGTAAGCCTTAATGAGGGATTCCACAATTCCGGCCATGAATTTGCCGGAATCGTGTTGCGCGAGGCCGTCTTTACTGCTTAGTGCGACGCGGCTGCGGCCGGCAGCGCCTTGGTGGCGGCCCCGTGCTTGCGCAGGTACTCGGCGCAGGCGTCGGCGTCGAGCGGCTTGCTGAAGTAATCGCCCTGGATCTGGTCGCAGCCTGCGCTGCGCAGGGCGGCCAGCTGCCCATCGTTCTCGACGCCCTCGGCGATGACTTCCAGGCGCAGCGTGTGCGCCATGGCGATGATCGCCTTCACCATCGCCAGCGATTCGGCACTCTGGTGCACGTCGAGGACGAACGAGCGGTCGACCTTCAGCTTGTCGACGGGCAGGCGCTTGAGGTAGCTGAGGCTCGAATAGCCGGTGCCGAAATCGTCGATGCTGAGCGTGGTGCCCAGTTCGCGCAGCTGGCGCATCAGGTCCGCGGTGCGGACCGGGTCGTCCATCGAAATGCTTTCCGTGAGTTCCAGCTCCAGCAGGCGCGGAGGCAGGCCCGATTCACGGAGGACGGCGCCGACGAGCGCCACGACGTCCGTGCCCAGGAACTGCTTGCCGGACAGGTTGACGGCCACCGGCACGTCGGGCACGCCGGCATCGGTCCACGCGCGGCGCTGGGCCACGGCCGTGCGCAGGATCCATTCGCCGATCGGCACGACGAGGCCGGAATCCTCGGCGATCGGGATGAATTCGGCCGGGGAGATGCTGCCGTGCTCGGGATGCTTCCAGCGCACGAGCACTTCCAGGCCGGCGACGCCGCCGCTGTGCAGGTCCGTCTTGGGTTGATAGTTCAAATACAGTTCGCCGCGCTCGATCGCATGGCGCAACTGGTTTTCCAGCGTGAGCTTGCGCTGCAATGCCTGGTTCAGTTCTTCCGAATAGCGTTGGATCTGGCCCCCGCCCAGCACCTTGGCGCGGCGCACGGCCATCGTCGCGTTGTTCAGCAGGAGGTCGCCGTCGGTGCCGTCCTCTGGGAAGATCGCATAGCCGATGCTGCACGTGAGGGGGATCGCGCCGCCCGGCGTCTTGAATTCGCGCGTGGCGGCCTGCAGGAGCTGGCGCAAGCGGTCGCGCGCGACGCTGTCGTCGCCCAGGCCCGGCAGCAGCACGACGAATTCGTCGCTCCCGGCGCGCGCCAGCATGTCGCCCGGCCGCAGCAGGTTCTGCAGGCTCCACGTGATTGCGACGAGCGCCTTGTCGCCTTCATGGTGGCCCAGCAGCTCGTTGAGGCGCTTGAACTTGTCGATGTTGATCGTCGCGACCAGCGTGTGCAGGCCGTCGCTCTTCCATTTGTCCAGGTTCTGGCCGATCGTCCGCACGAGCACCTGGCGGTTCGCGAGGCCCGTCAGCACGTCGTGCGTGAGCAGGAATTCGACCTGGCCCGCGGCCGCCGCGAGGTCGGGATTCGCATTGTCGACGTAGACGTGCGAGTGCAGCGACTGCGCTGCGGTCGCCAGCTGGCGGAAGTGGATCAGCTGTTCCGTCATGCGCGCGAGGTCGCGCAGGATGTCCAGTTCCTCCTCGTTCAGCGTGCGCGGCACGCGGTCCAGGACGCACAGGGTCCCCAGCGGCATCCGGTCGATCGAGTACAGCTGCACGCCCGCATAAAAGCGCACGTGCGGCGGATTGACGACCATCGGGTTGTCGGCGAAGCGCGCATCCTGCGTCGCGTCCGGGACGATCAGCGGTTCGTGGTCGAGGATCGCGTGGCCGCAGAACGAGATCTCGCGGCGGGTGCCGGTCATGTCGATGCCGCAGCGCGACTTGAACCACTGATCTTCCTCGGCGACCAGCGAGACCAGCGCGATCGGCATCTTCAGCAGCCGGCTCGCCATGCGTGTGATGCGGTCGAACGCGTCCTCGGGGGCGCTGTGGAGGAGGCGGGTGGCGTGCAGCGCCGTCAACCGGCGCGCTTCGTCGAGCGGTATCGATGGGGTCTGCATGTCGTGTCATGAGGAGCTTCGTTGAGTCACATTCTGCCACGACCGGCGAAGCGGAGGCACGAGCTTGGCATGGCGTTGCAGCCAGGAATTAATCACGCTGGCGGAATGCGCCGAAATGCTGGCGATAATCGAGCGCGCTGACGCCCAGGTGGCGCAGGAACGCCGCGCGCATCCGCGCCGCGGTGCCGAACCCGCAGCGGTGCGCGACCGTCTTGAGGGGCCGGTCGGAGCGTTCGAGCAGGGCCCTGGCCGCGTCCACGCGCGCC
>NZ_JBKYMO010000636.1:0-2729 GCF_047302915.1 Massilia sp. CT11-108
GCGTGAACCCGGCGCGCAGGCGGTCGCCTTCGCGCACCTGCGGCGGCAGGCCGGAGACGAGCATCAGGTCCTGCGACGTGCGGATGTCCGTGCCGCCCGTGCCGAACCGGCCCGCGCCGCTGCTCGCCACGGCGACGACGCGGAACGACGTCAGCGAATCGTTCAGCGGCACGTCGACTTTCGCCTCGCCGTTCGCATCGAGGACGACCTTGCCCTTCCACAGCAGCAGCGTCTCGAACAGTTCGCGCCCGGCGCCGCGGCCGCCGCCCCCGCCGTGCGGGAACGCCTTGCGGCCGAAGTGGCGCTTGCCGACGACCTGCATCTGCGCCGTCGACGTCTCCACCTGCAGGCTGCGTTCGTGCATCATCGTCTCGAGCAGATTCCAGCTCGTGTTGGGCATCAGTTCCAGCAGGCCGGCATCGACGGCGGCCACGGTGACTTCCGTGCCGGCCGCCGGCCGCGTGCCGTCCGGGTCGCGCACACGGATGGTCACCTGCGCACGTTCGCGCACCTTGTACACCGGCTTGTCGGCCGCGACGTCGACCTTCAGTTCGTGCCCCTTCCAGCCCACGCGGATCGGCGCGATCCCGAGTTTATAGGCGGGCTTGCCCAAGTCGACGAGCGCCGTCGGCTGCACGCCCGCCACGCGCCCGCGCACGACGAGGGCCGACACGAACACGTTCGGCGCATAGCTCGCTTTCACGGGAATCGAGATCGTCTGGTCGCGGCCGGACAGGCGCCGCACGTACGTGTCGAGGATGCCCTCGCGCTCGACGGTCACGAGCACGGTCGCGCGGCGGAACGGGCTGCGCACCTGGAAGCGCGCCTGCTCGCCCGGCTCGTAGCGCTTCTGCGCCGGCAGCAGGTCGATGCGGTCGTGGTCCGCGTTCGCGAACCACTGTTCCTCATCGCCCGCCACGTAGACTTCGCGATGGGTGGCCGCCACGCGTTGCTGCGGATCGGTCGCTCGGGCGCGCAGGATCAGGTCACCGTCGACTGGCGCCTTCACGTCGCACACGAGCAGGCCGCGCGTGTCCGTCGTGCCGCTGCACGCCTCGCCGATGCGCTTGATCTCGGCGCTGTGCTCGTAGGCGTAAAAGCCGCCGACGAGACGGCGCCGGTGCGAATACGTCGCGCGCTTGAGCAGGTCGACCGTCACCGGCACGTTCGCCACCGGCTTGCCGGCGACGTCCAGCACGACGGTCTGGAATTTCAGCGCATCGCGGCGCAGCAGCCAGCCATCGGGCTTGATGCCGACGACGTACGCGGATGGCCACAGCGGCACGCGTGTGGAGACCGTCAAGGTCTCGCCGTTGGCGTCCTGGTACGACAATTCCGCCAGCAGGCTTTTCGGGCGCTCGATCGCCGGCAGCTTGTCGACGACGATGCGCGCGCCGCCCGCGCGGTCGAGCTGCAGGCTCTGCGTGCGCGCGACTTCCTGGCCGGGCGTGCCTTCCGATTCCGTCTCTTCCTCGCCCTCGCTACCTTGGTCGACGACGCCCTCACGCACATCGCCCGCACCCAGCGCGAACTCGTCGTAGTCGGCGAACTGCACGCCGGTATCCTGCACGACGCTGCGCAATTTCACCGGCGCGAGACCCGCCGGGCCGCCGGACAAATAGCTCACCTGCGCATCGAGCGTGACGGCCCGCGGCGCCACGGCGGGATGCTTCGGTCCCGCCAGTTGCGCCTTCATCGTCGGCACGCGGAATTGCTCGACACGGAAATCGCCCGCCACCTGGCCGCCGATCAGCACGTCGTACCCGCCGAGCTTCGCTTCTGCCGGGATCGCCCACTCGCCTTCGGCGCTGCCGTTCGCGTCCCAGCGCAGCGGGAATTCGACCTTTTCGCCGCTGCCCTGGTGGACAAGGAAGCCGCGCGCCGGCAGCGCGGTCTTGTCCGTGCCAAGTTCCTGCGCGCGCCAGTCGCGGAGCGCCGATGGCGCCGGATCCTTCGCGCGCACGAAGGCAAAACCCTGCTGCGTGCGGCGGCGCAGGTAGTGCTTCATGTGGACGGTTTCGCCGGCGCGCAAGAGTGTCCGGTCGAATACGGTGGCGACGATGCGGCTGTCCTCGTCGCGGCCGCCCGTGGGCAGGTTGAAACGCCATGCCTCGATGCCCTGCTGCCAGTCGGACAGGGTGAACGTGAAGTCGTCGCCGCGCGCGGCCGTCACGACGTAGTTGTCGCCTTCCTTGCAGCGCGCACGCGGGAGCGCCTGGCGGATGCGCGCGATGCCGGCGGCGTCGCTCGTGCCGGTCCACAGCAGCCGCGCGCCGCAGTCGCGCACTTCCACGCGGGCGCCCGCAACGGGCTGGCCCTTGTCGAGCGACGTCACCCACACGAGCGACGATTGCGCGCCGAGCTTGAAGTGCGCGGCGAGATTCGTGACCAGGGCCGCGCTGCGCACGTAGGCCCTGCGGCCTTTCGGATTCAGCGCGGCGCCCAGGCGCGGGCTTTCCAGTTCGACCGCGTAGAAGCCGGGCTGGCGCAGCGGGATGCCGATCACTTCGAACGCGCGCCGGCCGAGCGGTTTCGGGAGCGTGAAGCGCTGCAGCGCGTCCGGCCTGGCGCCCTTGAAGATCGACACCTTCAGCTGATCGCCTTCCGGCTGGCTGGGATTCAGCCCGCCATGCGGCCCCGCGACCTTGCGCAGCCACGTGAGCACGTCGGCCGTGCGGCTGGCGTCGAGGCGCATGGCGACGCCGTTCGTGTGCACGCGGCCGACGTGC
>NZ_JBKYMO010000637.1:0-2726 GCF_047302915.1 Massilia sp. CT11-108
TGCGCGCGCTGGCAGCCTATCTCGAGCACCTGCAATGACAACCCGGGACGACGACCTCGCGCGGTTGGAAGACGTCTGGCGCACGCGGCGCGGCTGGCGCTTCTTCTCGTCCGTGAACAACACGAACATCGGCCTGCTGTACATCGGGACGGCGCTGCTGTTCTTCGTCCTCGCGGGGGTGCTGGGCCTCCTGATGCGCGTGCAGCTGGCCGTGCCGGACAACGGCTTCCTCGGCGCCGGGACGTACAACCAGGTGTTCACGATGCACGGCTCGGTCATGATGTTCCTGTTCGCGATCCCGATCGTGGAAGCCATCGCCGTGTACCTGCTGCCGAACATGCTGGGCGCGCGCGACCTGCCGTTCCCGCGCCTGTCCGCGTACGCGTTCTGGGCTTACGCCATCGGCGGCCTCGCATTCTTCTGCACCCTGTTCGTCGGCCTCGCGCCGGACGGGGGCTGGTTCATGTATCCGCCGCTTACGGGCCTGAAATATTCGCCGGGCCTGAATGCCGACTTCTGGCTGCTGGGCATCGGCTTCATCGAGATCTCCGCGATCGCCGGCGCCATCGAACTGATCGTCGGCATCCTGTTTACACGCGCGCCGGGCATGACCCTGGGACGCATGCCCGTCTATGCGTGGGCCATGCTGGTCGTGGGCGTGATGATCGTGTTCGCGTTCCCCGCCGTGATCGCGGGCACGGCGCTGCTGGAACTGGAGCGCGCGTTCGACTGGCCGTTCTTCATCGCCGACCGCGGCGGCGATCCGCTGTTGTGGCAGCACCTGTTCTGGTTCTTCGGCCACCCCGAGGTCTACATCATCTTTCTGCCGGCCGCCGGCATGGTGTCGACGATCGTGCCGACCCTCGCCGGCACGCCGCTCGTCGCGCGCCGCGCCATCATCGCGGCCCTCGTCGGCGTGGGCGTCTTCAGCTTCGGCCTGTGGGCGCACCACATGTTCACCGCGGGCCTCGGCACGCTGGAAATGGGCTTTGTTTCCGCGGCCAGCATGGCGGTGGCGGTGCCCACCGCGATCCAGGTGTTCGCGTGGATCGCCACGCTGTGGAAGGGAAAAGTCGAAGCGAACGCGCCCACGCTGTTCCTGCTCGGCTTCATGGCGATCTTCGTACTGGGCGGCCTGACCGGCGTGATGGTCGCCGTGATCCCGTTCGACTGGCAGGTGCACGACACGTATTTCGTCGTCGCGCACTTCCACTACGTGCTGATCGGCGGGATGGTGTTCCCCGTGTTCGCCGCGCTGTACTACTGGCTGCCGCTCGTGAACGGCAACCGGTTGTCGGAAGGGCTCGCGCGCTGGGTGTTCGGCCTGATGTTCGTCGGCTTCAACGTCGCGTTCTTCCCGATGCATGTGACCGGCCTGCTCGGCATGCCGCGCCGCGTCTACACGTATGCGGCGGACCTCGGGTGGAATGGCCTGAACATGCTGTCGACGGTGGGCGCGTTCACGTTCGCGCTCGGCGTGCTGGTGTTCGCGTGGGATGCGTGGCGGTCGCTGCGCCGGCCTGCGCGCGCCGTCGGCAACCCGTGGAATGCGCCCACGCTCGAATGGCTGCCGTCCGAGGACTACGGCAACCGCAGCATCCCGCGCATCGATTCCATCGACCCGCTGTGGGACCGTCCGGAACTGGTACGCGAGGTGGAGGCGGGCCGCCACTACCTGCCGCGCACGGCGACGGGCGCGCGCGAGACCATCGCCACGAGCCCCGTCGCGGCGGTCCCGCGCTATGTGCTGATCCTGCCCGGCGACAGCTGGCTACCGCTCATTGCCGCCGCCGGCACGGCCGCCTTCTTCCTGCTGCTGACCGTGAAGCTGACGATGATCGCCTGGATCTGCGGCATCGCGGCCATCGCGGCGGTGCTCGGATGGATGTGGCAGGCGGATCGCGCGAGCACCGTCACCGACGTGGACATCGGCCATGGCGAGTCGATATCGGTCGGCGCCACCGGCACGGCCTCGCACGCGTGGTGGGCCGCCATCGTGATGCTCGTCGTCGACCTCAGCATCTTCGCGTGCTTCGCGTTCGCCTACGTGCACGTGACGATGCGCCTGACGGTGTGCCCGCCGCCCGGCGCCACGCTGCCGTCGCAGGACCTCGCGCTCACATCCGCCGGCCTGCTGGTGCTGGGCTCATTGCTCGTGTGGTTCGCGACGCTCGCCGTCGGCACGCGGCGCCTGCCGTGGCTCGTGCTGGCGGCGCTGGGCTGCGTGCTCGCGTCATGTGCGGTCGACGTGGGCGGCCTGCTCGATGCCCGGCTGGACCCGACCGCCACCGCATGGGCCGCGGCCGTCGCGGCATTGGCCTCCTACCAGGGCCTGCACGTCGTGACGCTCGCCGTGCTGGCGCCGTATCTCGCCGCGCGCGCATGGTGCGGCCTGCTGGGTGAGCGCAGCCGCGCATCCCTCGACACCATCGCGCTCGTGTGGCACATGACCACGTTGCAGGGCATCGCGGGGATGCTCGTCGTGCGGCTCGTGCCGCTGCTGATGGCGTGATGGCCATGATGCCGCGCACCCGCGAATCGTTCTGGCGCCGCCTGCTGGCGGGGACGCTGCCGCTGCTCGTGTGGAGCCTGCACTTCGCCTTCGCCTATGGCCTCGCGGCGGCCCAGTGCACGCCGGCCGGCATGCGTCCCGGCGGGCCGGACCGCGTGCTGCTGGGTGCCGTCACGCTGGCCGCCATCGGCGCGTGCGCCTGGCTCGCGTGGCG
>NZ_JBKYMO010000638.1:0-2721 GCF_047302915.1 Massilia sp. CT11-108
GACGCGCGCCGCGTCCTCCAGCTTCGCCGCATCGTGCACGACCTCCAGTTCGCAGGACCGCCCCGCCGCCCCCAGCACGGCGCGGATCGTCGTGCAACGCAGGTCGGTCTCGGCCCGGCCGGAGCCGGCATTCAGGACGACGTAGAACGGGGCATCGGAAGGCGGATCGGCCGGCATCGCCGTGGATCTCCATGGTCGGTGGTTGATCGGACAAGCGCAGGATAGCAGCATTCGCGCGACCGGCCCGCCCGGCTGAACGTGGCGAACGAAATGTAACTTCGGCCCCCTTTCACCAGGATGGTGCATTGTCCGTCGCCCGTGCCAATGTCAACAATTTCGCTACGCGCAGCGCTACCCGCGAAGCGCTATACTCGCAGGCACAATCATAATTTCATCCGATGGGACTGCGCCGCCCAGCCAACGCGACGCGCTTCCGGCACCACACGCACAGCATGAGAATCAGCAAAGAGAAGGCCGCCGACAACCGCGCCGCATTGATCCGCGCGGCGAGCAAATTGTTCCGCGAACGCGGCATCGACGGCGTCGGGGTCGCCGAGATCAGCAAGGAAGCGGGGCTCACCCACGGGGCGCTGTATGCCCATTTCCGGTCGAAGGAAGAGCTGGCGCTGGAAGCCCTGTCGTATGGCCTGGACCAGGCCAATTCGCGCATGTATTCGGGCACGGTGGACGGCATGCCCGACCTCGCGCGCTTCCTCGACCGCTACCTGTCGCTGGAATCGCGCGACGACTTCGGCAACCGCTGCGCGATGGCGGCGTCGGCCAGCGAGATCGGGCGCCAGGACAAGGCGCTCAGCGCCCGCTTCGCCGAGGGCTATATGGTGATGGTGCGCGCGTTCGAGCGCCAGATCGCGCAGAACGATCCGGACAGCGACGCCCTCGCCCGCGCGATGGTCGTCGTATCCACGATGATCGGGAGTCTCGCGGTGGCGCGCGGCGCCGCCAAGGGCAACCCGGCCGTATCCGAGCAGGTGCTGCAGGCCACCCGCCAGCTGGTGGACGAGTTGATGCGCGCACCCGCGCGGGCAAGCGTTACTTCGTGACGCCGATCGGCGTGCGGTGGCCGCCCTTGAACGTGTACAGGGTCAGCACGCCGTCGCGGATGTCGCCGTGGGCGTCGAACGCGATGGTGCCGGTGACGCCCGGATAGCGGACCTTCGCCAGCGCCGGCAGGTATTTCGCCGGCGCGCTCGATCCCGCCTTGTCCATGGCCGAAGCGATCGCCAGCACCGCGTCGTACGAATACGGCGCGATGATCTGCACGTCGATGCCGAAGCGCTTTTTATAGTCGGCGCGGAACTTGTCCATGCCTGCCTTGCCCTTCTCTTCCACGCCGCCCGCTTCCGCGCACACGACCTGGCCATCCGTCATCGTATTGCCCGACAGCGGCTGCATGGCGTCCGAGCAGATGCCGTCGCCGCCCATCATCTTCGCGTTGATGCCCAGCTGCTTCATCTGGCGCAGCATCGGGCCCGCCACGGCGTTCATGCCGCCGAAGAACACGAGGTCCGGGTTGCCGGCGCGGATGCGCGTCAGGATGGCGGCGAAGTCCGTCGCCTTGTCGTTCGTGAATTCGCGCGCGACCGGGTTCACGCCCTGCTGGCGCAGGCTGTTCGTGAATTCCGTGACGAGGCCCTGGCCGTAGGCGGTGCGGTCGTCGATGACGGCGATGCGCTTCGCGCCCATCGTCTTGACGGCGTAGCGGCCCAGCGCGCGGCCCAGCTGGATGTCGTTCGCGACGACGCGGAACGCCGTGTTGTAGCCCAGCTGCGTGTATTTCGGATTCGTGGCCGACGGCGAGACCTGCGGGATGCCGGCGTCGTTGTAGATCTTCGCCGCCGGGATCGTCGTGCCGGACGTTTCGTGGCCGATCACGGCGTTTACCCTTGCATCCGCCAGCTTCTGTGCCGCGGTGGTCGCCGCCTTCGGGTCGCCCGCATCGTCTTCCGGCACGAGCACCCATTTCACCTTCTTGCCGCCGATCGTGGCGCCGCGCGCGTTCAGCGCGTCGATCGCCATGCGCACGCCGTTTTCACTGTCCTTGCCGAAATGGGCCACCGGTCCCGTCATCGAGGCCACGTGGCCGATTTTCACGACCTCCTGGGCCGTGGCGAGACCCGCCGTGGACAGTGCCAACACCAACAACGCTTGCTTCTTCATTCCATCCTCATCTAAAACTGCGATTCTTTATACCAATACGTAAGGGTAGCGCGGATGAGCGCATTTCACAAGTCTTGCAATGGAACACAGAATTTCAGGCACAATGGGATTTTGGTTTTCCGAAGTCCACGATGACAGCCGACTCTCCGTCACCGCTTCCCTCACTGGGCGCCGCCACCCTGCTGCGCGCCCTGTTCAAACGCCCGCGCCGCCTGAACGGCGTGCGCACCCCGCGCACCGCATACGTGCTCGACAGCATCGATTCGAACCAGCTGCGGCGCTACCGCCAGGCCCTCGGCTTCCGCGACGAAGGCATCCCCGTCACCTATTACTACCTGCTGGCCCAGCGCGCCCACGTGGCGACGATGCTGGACGACGCCTTTCCGTTCCGCCTGCCCGGCACCGTGCACA
Organism: Massilia sp. CT11-108; assembly: GCF_047302915.1. Classification (NCBI taxonomy): domain Bacteria; kingdom Pseudomonadati; phylum Pseudomonadota; class Betaproteobacteria; order Burkholderiales; family Oxalobacteraceae; genus Massilia; species Massilia sp. CT11-108. The sequence goes on from NZ_JBKYMO010000638.1 coordinate 2,590, forward strand.
CGGAAAACGCCCTCCAGGCGCTGGCCGAGCCCCTGCGCGACGTGCCGCTCGTGCTGTCGACGACCGTCAACATCCGGCCGCCGGCCGAGAACGGCGCCGTGTACGCAGAGCTGGACACCGTCGCGCGCCAGC
>NZ_JBKYMO010000639.1:0-2705 GCF_047302915.1 Massilia sp. CT11-108
CGGCGTGGCGACGAGGATGTCGACGCCGTTCGCGAGCAGCTTGATCTGCGGGTGGATGCCGACGCCGCCGAAGATCACGGCGGAGTTCAGGTTGGTGTGCTTGGCGTACATGCGCACGTTTTCCTCGACCTGGGCCGCGAGTTCGCGGGTCGGGGCGAGCACGAGGGCGCGGATCGGGCGCTTGGACGTCTTGCTGGTCAGCGCGGCGCCGAATTTGTCGGTCGACAGGCGGTGCAGCACGGGCAGCGTGAAGCCGGCGGTCTTGCCGGTGCCCGTCTGGGCGCCTGCCAGCAGGTCGCCGCCTTTCATCACGGCGGGAATCGCCTTGGCCTGGATCGGAGTCGGGGCGGTATAGCCCGCTTCAGTGACGGCGCGCACGATGGCGTCGGACAGACCGAGAGTATTGAATGACATAGTTATCTGGTAGGGATCGGCCCGTCGCTCCTGGGAGCGCCAGTCCAGCCGATCGGATTACACAACAGGGCGCCCGGTACTGGAGCCGGTACGCCGAGACGCAAACGTAGACACAAACGTCAACGGTCACGCGACATTATAGTTAAATATGTTTCGCTATGGAAATTTTAGCGCGGCCTGTGTCGTTTATGACAGGACCGGTGGAAGCGGGGGCGCGGCACCTCGTGGGTACCGGAGGCAATCTTGACAGGCCGACAACGCCGCCTGACGCGGGAAAGCCGCGCGGCCAGCAAGGCCCGCGGCATTCCCCGGACTTACACAGGGCGTATTTTACGCGAAACGGCGGGAGGCCGCTCAGGCGAAGGGCTTCAGCAGCGCGACCATGCCGGCGAAGACCTTCGGGCCGGCGGCGATGATGTCACCCTTGTTGAGGTATTCGGACTCGCCGTTGAACTCGCCGACGATGCCGCCCGCTTCGGTCACGAGCAGCGAACCGGCGGCGATGTCCCAGATTTTCAGGTTCTTTTCGAAGTAGCCGTCGACGCGGCCGGCGGCCACGTTGGCCAGTTCCAGCGCGGCCGAACCGCTCGAGCGCAGGCCGTGGCAGCGCGGGGCGACGACTTCGTACATGCGCAGGTATTCGGCCAGGTCGCGCGGCTCGGCGCCGTGGCCGGAGCCGATCAGGGCCTTGTTGATGCGGTCCGCATTGCGCACGCGGATACGCTTGTCGTTCAGGTAGGCGCCGGCGCCCTTGGTGGCGGTGAACAGGTCGTTGCGGACCGGGTCGTAGATGACGGCCTGCGTGATCACGCCGCGCTGTTGCAGCGCGATCGAGATGCAGTAGTTCGGGTAGCCGTGGAGGAAGTTGGTGGTGCCGTCGATCGGATCGATGATCCAGACGTATTCGCTGTCGTCGTTCAGGTTCGCGGTGGGGCCCGACTCTTCGCCGAGGATGGCGTGGTCGGGGTAGGCTTTCAGCAAGGTTTCGACGATCGCCTGTTCCGACGCCTGGTCGATGTCGGTCACGAAGTTGTTGTGGCTTTTTTCGCTGACGGTGATGCGGTCGAGGTCGAACGATGCGCGGTTGATGACGGTCGCGGCGCGGCGGGCGGCCTTGATGGCCGTGTTGAGCATGGGATGCATAGAGGGCTTCCGTAAAAAAATGCTGACGCCCACCGCGCAAGGGCGCCGTGAACGATCTGAACGAGAAATAATTAAAGAGCAAAGCGGTGCCGAAGCCGTTAAAATCGCGAACTTCTTGCCCGCATTTCAACGCTCGTCACCGCGCGATGGCGTTATTTTAAATGAACCCGACCGAAACTGTCTCTTCTCTTTTCACTCGTCTACGCTTCGTCCTGGTGGAAACGAGCCGCGCCGGCAACGTCGGCTCGGTGGCGCGCGCCATGAAGACGATGGGATTTTCCGACCTCGTGCTCGTCGCGCCGCGCTGCAACGACCCGCTGCACGATCCGGAGGCCGTCGCCTTCGCCAGCGGCGCCATCGACGTGCTCCAGGGCGCACGGATCGTGGATTCCATCGGCGAGGCGCTGGACGGCTGCAATTTCGCGGCGGCCGTGTCGGCCCGCCTGCGCGAGTTCTCGCCCCCTGTATGGACGCCGCGCGAATTTTCTGCGCACGCGGCAGGGACGGAAGACCTGCATCCAGCGCTCATCCTCGGCAACGAGCGCTTCGGCCTGCCGAACCAGATCGTCGAGCAGTGCAACGTCCTGATCAACATCCCGGCCAATCCCGAGTATTCGTCGCTGAACCTGTCCCAGGCCGCGCAGGTGCTGGCCTACGAATGCCGGCTGGCCGCGCAAGGGGAGAACCGGACGCAGGAAGGCATCGGCTTCCACGGCGAGGCGGCGAGCGTCGCGCAGATCGAGGGCATGTACGCCCACCTGGAAGAGGCATTGGTCGCGATCGGCTTCCTCAACGCGAGCAATCCGAAAAAGCTGATGCCGCGGCTGAAGCGCCTGTTCGCGCGCACGCAGCTGGAGACGGAAGAAGTCAACATCCTGCGCGGCATTGCCCGCCAGATGATGAAATCCACGGGGCGGGATTCCTAGACGGCTTGCTCTAGTCCGAGTTGGTCGCCTGACCTGTTCTTTCGCTTACACTTTGAAAAACACATACAAAGGGTAGGCATGGAGACAACCCGCAGAACCTTCCTGAAAGCCGGCCTGCTGTCCGCCGCGGTCCTGGCCGCGGGCGGCGGCTGGTACCGGCACACGCATCCGGCGCCCCCGCGCGGCTTCGTGCTCGACGGGGAGGCGCGCGCCGCGCTCGAC
>NZ_JBKYMO010000640.1:0-2701 GCF_047302915.1 Massilia sp. CT11-108
AATTCGTCGTGGCGGCCCATTGCGCGGGCCGCGGCGCCGCCGCCGGCATCGCGCAGCGGCTGCTGGAGACCCTGACCAATCCCTTCCACATCGACGGGCTGGAGATGTGCGTGGGCGCGTCGATCGGCATCAGCCTGTCGGGCCAGGACGGGGCCACGCCCGAACTGCTGTTCCAGAACGCGGACACGGCGATGTACAAGGCGAAGGCGCTGGGCGCGAGCTCGTACCAGTTCTTCGAGCCGGAGATGAGCGTGGAAGCGCGCCGCCGCCTGCAGGTCGAGGCGGCGCTGCGGCGCGCGCTGGAGCTGGGCCAGTTCGAACTGTATTACCAGCCGCGCATCGACGTGCGCACGTGGCGCCTGCGCGGCGTGGAAGTCCTGCTGCGCTGGAAACATCCCGAACTGGGGCAAGTGTCGCCGCTCGAATTCATCCCGATCGCGGAAGAGCGCGGCCACATCGAGGCGATCGGCCGCTGGGCGCTGCGCGAGGCCTGCCGTGTCGGCAAGCGCCTGTCCGACCAATATGGCACGCAGTTGCACGTGTCGGTGAACGTGTCGGCGCGCCAGCTGCGGTCGGCGGAGCTCGTGGCCGACGTCGAACAGGCTTTGCGCGAAACGGGTTTCGCGCCGCGCGCGCTGGAACTGGAGCTGACGGAGAGCGCGCTGATCGACGACATCGACCAGTCCGTCGACGTGCTCCACCGCCTCAAGCGCCTGGGCGTGAAGCTGGCGCTGGACGATTTCGGCACCGGTTATTCGAGCCTGTCGTACCTGAAGCGCTTCCCCGTCGACGTGCTGAAACTGGACCGCTCGTTCTTCCTGGAAGAGTGCCCCAATGGCGACGAATTCGTCGCGGCCCTCGTCCACATGGCGCACGCGCTCGGCCTGACCGTGGTCGCGGAAGGCATCGAGACGGAAGAGGTGATGGAGACGCTGCGCGGCTGCCGCTGCGACGAAGCCCAGGGCTATCTGTTCGCGCGGCCGATGGCGCTGGCGGAGTTCGACAAATTCCTGCAATGCGAGGTGCCGGGCGTGCTGGCCGCCTGACACCTCGCGCTTGTGTCAGCGCGCGTAGCTCGGCTTCTTCGGGTCGTACTGCCAGCCGGGCACGAGGTAGCGCATCGCCATCGCGTCGTCGCGCGCGCCGCCCGCGACCTTCTTGTACAACTCGTGCGCTGCGAGGATGCGTTCCATGTCGGGCTGGATGCCCAGGCCCGGCGCGTCCGGCACCGCGACCTGGCCGCCCACGATCTGCAGCGGTTCCGTCGTCAGGCGCTCGCGGCCTTCCTGCCAGATCCAGTGCGTGTCGATGGCCGTGATGTCGCCCGGCGCCGCGGCGGCGCAGTGCGTGAACATCGCGAGCGACACGTCGAAGTGGTTGTTCGAGTGCGAACCCCACGTCAGGCCCCAGTCGTGGCACAGTTGCGCGAGGCGCACGGAGCCCTGCATGGTCCAGAAGTGCGGGTCGGCCAGCGGGATGTCGACGGCACCCAGCAGGTGCGAGTGCGCCATCTGGCGCCAGTCGGTCGCGACCATGTTCGTCGCCGTGCGGATGCCCGTGGCGCGCTTGAATTCTGCCATGATCTCGCGCCCGGAATAACCGCCCTCCGGTCCGCAAGGGTCTTCCGCATACGACAGCACGTGGCCCTGGCCCTTGCAGGCGGCGATCGCTTCCGCCAGCGACCAGGCGCCGTTCGGGTCCAGCGTCGCGCGCGCATCCGGGAAGCGCCGCTTGATGGCGGCCACCGCCGCGATCTCGTCTTCCGGCCGCATCACGCCGCCTTTCAGCTTGAAGTCGCGGAAGCCGTACTTGTCGACGGCGGCCGATGCCAGGTCGGCGATCTGCTCGGGGCTCAACGCTTCCTCGTCGCGCACCTTGTACCAGCCGTCCTTCGCCGCCTCGCCTTCGTACGGCAGGTCCGTCTGCGTGCGGTCGCCGATGTAGAACAGGTACGCCAGCATCGTCACGTGCGTGCGCTGCTGGCCGTCGCCGAGCAGTTCGCACAGCGGCACCGCGAGGTGCTGGCCCAGCAGGTCCAGCAGCGCCGCTTCCACGGCCGTCACCACGTTTTCCAGGCGCAGGTTGATCTCGTGCGGCTGCTTCATGACCGCTTCCTCGGCGCGCGACGTCACCTGGTGGCTCACGCCGGAAATCGCCGCGCGCAGCACGTTCAGGGTGCGGTTGTAGCGCGCCACTTCGGTGCCCGTCACCAGCGGCACGAGCCGCTCCAGCGCGCGCAGGATGCCGTTCGAGCCGGGCACCTCGCCCATGCCGGTGTTGCCGGCGCTGTCTTTCAGCAGGACGAGGATACGGGTGAAGTAGGGCGCGTGGGCGCCGCACAGGTTCAGCAGCATGCTGTCGCGGCCGGCCACGGGGATCACCTGCATTTCGGTGATGATCGGGCTGGCGGCGCGCTGGATAAGGGGCATTTTTGGGTCTCCTGGTGATGTCGGGCATATAAAAAAAATATATCTCGTTGCCCGTAACATTGATCTAAACTAGAATGGTAGCGCAACCATTTCCCCAGTGTGAAGGAATAACGATGTCGCGTCAATCGATTCTGGCAGCCAGCCTCCTGTGTCTCTCTCTCGGCGGCTGTGCCGCCATCGCCGTCCAAACCCCCGCCGGCGAACACTGGGTCGCCTCGTGGGGCAGTGCCCAACTCGTGCCGGAAGGCCAGAACGAACTGCCCGCCGCGCAG
>NZ_JBKYMO010000641.1:0-2696 GCF_047302915.1 Massilia sp. CT11-108
GTACCGCTGAGCACCTGCGTGCCGCCCGCGACGTTCACGCCGCCGAAACCGGCGATCATGCCTGCAAAGGTGTCGCCAGCATTGGTCAGCGTCAGCGTCTGTCCGCCCAGCCACACCGTCCCCGAACCGGACAGCGATGTCACCTGGGCGCCATTGTCCGTGGCGGCAATATCGAACACGCCGTTGTTGGCCACACCGCTGGACAGCGCGATGCTGCCCGAACCGGACAGCGCCAGTGCGCCGCCCTGGTCGATCGACGTGGCGCCGAAATAGATATTGGTACCGCTGAGCACCTGCGTGCCGCCCGCGACGTTCACGCCGCCGAAACCGGCGATCATGCCTGCAAAGGTGTCGCCGGTATTGGTCAGCGTCAGCGTCTGTCCGCCCAGCCACACCGTCCCCGAACCGGACAGCGAGTTCACGTTGGCGCCGTTGTTCGTCGCGGCGATATCGAACATGCCGTTATTGAGCAAGCCGCTCGACAGGGCAATGCTGCCGGAACCCGACAGGGACAGGCCCGCGTATTGGTCGACCTGGGTGGCGCCCCCATGGACGTTCACACCGCCCAGCGTCTCGTAGCCGCCGGCGACCACCAGGCTGCCCGAACCCTGCAGCGTGCCGAGATAAAAGCCGTCCGCGGCGGTCAAGGTCAGCGTCCTGGCGTCCATCAGCACGGTCCCGGAACCCGACAGGCTGACGAGGTGCGAGCCGGCATCCGTGCCGGTGATATCGAGCGTACCATCGTTCGTCAGATTGGTGCCGGCCAGCAAGGCATTCGAGCCGTCGCCGTCGGACACCGACAACGATGTGCCAGCGGGAATATAGTCCGACATGCCCTGCTGCGCGAACGACACGAGCGGAAACAGCGCGAGCAACGCAGTCGCCAGGAGCGTCCGGGCGCCGGAATAAGCGCCGCCCCCGTCCGGCACGCCATCTTGGCCGCGGGTCGTTCCCGCAGCGTCCTTGCCGTTGGCGCAGCCGATTTCGGCGACCGCCATGAGCATACGACGTTTCTTGTTCCAGACGAGACGATAGATGTGATTCATGGCAGTGTGATGTATTCCGTAAAAACAGCAAGACCGGACGAAAGGACAGCGACAAACGTTGATTATCGGCGACAAAAATGCCACTAGGGAACATTTGTTCCCGAAAAAACGAAACGATAGTAAGAGTTCGTGTGTCGAAACAACGAAAAGTAGACCTTCTGGTAACTTGACGAGGCAGCGCGTCAATACGCGATGACGGCCAAGTCGTGCGCCACCCGCGCAACGACGTCGTCCCAGGCACCGGCATGGCGCTGGCGGTACAACCGGAGCACGCCCGGATACCAGGGCGAATCGACGCGCTCTTCCATCCAGCGCCAGTCGGGATGGATGGCCGGCAGCAGCACCCAGCAGCGCTTGCCCAGTGCGCCGGCGACATGGGCCACGGCCGTATCGACGCAGATGACCAGGTCGAGCTCCGCCACGATTGCCGCCGTATCGCCGAAGTCCGCGATTCCGGCGCCGAGTTCGAGGAGTTCAAGGCCGTCCGGGCCGGCCCGCCGCGGCTCGCCGTCCATGCCGCGCTGCAGACTGACGAACGCGACGCCCGGCACCGACCACAGCGGGGCCAGGACCGACAGATCCGGCAGGGAGCGGTTCGCGTCATTGACGTGCCCGCCAAAGCCGCGCCAGACGAGGCCGACACGCATTCCGGCGGGCAGCATATCCAGCCGGGCACGCCAGTACGCGCGGCGCGCGGGGTCCGCGGCGAGGTAAGGGAGCGTGGCCGGGATCGTCGCGAGCGTGGTTTCGGCGTGCATCGGCAGACTCAACATGAAAACCCAGAAATCGTGCGGCGCCAGGTGCCCCGCCTCGCTCATGGGGACGACGCGGTCGGCGCCGGCAGCACCGCGCAGCAAGGGCAGCAGCGCATCGTGGCAGATCAGCGTGACCGTCCGCGCGCCGGCCGCTTTCAGCAACGGCAGGTAGCGCACGAACTGGATCTGGTCGCCGAAGCCCTGCTCCGGCCACACGGCGATGGCCTTGCCGTCCAGCGCCTCCCCGTTCCACTGCGGGAAACCGGGCGCCGGCCTGACGGCGATCGGACGCGCCAGTGCCGGATCGTGCCGCGCCTCCATCCACGGCCAGCCTTCGGCCAGCCGCCCCTGTGCCAGCAGCAGGAAACCGAGGTTCCAACGCGCTTCCGGATAGCCGGGGTCGGCGGCGATCGCCTGCCGGTACGCATCCTCGGCCTCGCCGGCACGCCCCTGGCGCTGGCGCAGGGTGCCCAGGTTGTTCAACGTCTTGGCGAGGCCGGGCCGGGCCGCGAGCGCGCGCCGATACGCAGCCTCGGCGTCATCGTCACGCTGCATGTACTGGTAGACGTTGCCCAGCGAATTCCAGACTTCCGGGTCGTGCGCGCGCCACCGCAGGCTGGTGCGCAGCGCGGCCTCGGCCTCGGCGTAGCGGCCGGATTGCGTGTACGACAGGCCGAGGTTGTGCCAGGCGTCGGCGTACCCGGGGCGGCACGCGACCGCCTGCAGGTACTCCCGTTCGGCCGCTTCCGGCTGGCCCGACCTGGCCAACAGCACCGCGAAGTTGTTGTGGAGTTCGGCATTGTCCGGACGCAGCAGCAGTGCCGCCCGGTAGCACTCGGCCGCCTCGGCACGCCGTCCCAGCCGGTGCAGCAGGCCGACGCCGCATCCCTGCAGC
>NZ_JBKYMO010000642.1:0-2689 GCF_047302915.1 Massilia sp. CT11-108
CGAGGTCGTCGGCGACGCGGTCCCAGTCGATACTCATGATGCCTCGGCCTCGCGCTTGAGCAGCGCCTGCGCCGCCAATCCGGTGGCGGTGGCGATTCCGTGCCATCGCGTGGTGCGCAACGACGGCTCGATCTCCGGCTACCGCTGGGGCGTCGAACGCAAGCAGGCGCTGCTCAAGCGCGAGGCCGAGGCATCATGAGTATCGACTGGGACCGCGTCGCCGACGACCTCGACGCCTTCGGCTGCGCCGTGCTGCCGTCCCTGCTGGATGCGGACCAGTGCGCGGCGTATGCGGCCGGCTATGCTGACGACGCGCGATTCCGCAGCCGCGTCGTGATGGAGCGGCACGGCTTCGGGCGCGGAGAATATCGCTATTACGCGTATCCGCTGCCGCCCGGGCTTTCGGGCCTGCGCACCGCGCTGTACCCGCCGCTGGCACGCATCGCCAACCGCTGGCAGGCGGCGCTCGGGCTGGAGGAGCGCTACCCGGACGCGCACGGCGATTACCTGGCGCGCTGCCACGCGGCCGGCCAGTTGCGGCCGACACCCCTGTTGCTGCAATACGGTGCGGGCGATTACAACTGCCTGCACCAGGACCTGTACGGCGATTTCGTCTTCCCGTTGCAGGTGGCCGTACTGCTGTCGCGCCCCGGCGTCGATTTCAGCGGCGGCGAATTCGTCCTGACGGAACAGCGGCCGCGCATGCAGTCGCGCGTCGAAGTGGTGCCGCTGGGGCAGGGCGATGCCGTCGTCTTCCCCGTGCACACGCGCCCCGTCAACGGCACGCGCGGCATCTACCGCGTCAACATGCGCCACGGCGTCAGCCGCGTGCACAGCGGGCAGCGGCATACGCTGGGAATCATCTTCCACGACGCTAGTTGAGAACCGGGGTCAGAGCCCGATTTTTGGAAATTGCTCCAGCGCGCTGTCTGACGTCGTCTCTCTTGGTGCTGCCGTGCCAAGAGGACGATTGCCGTTGCTGGCGCCCCTGATTTCGGAGATGAGTTGATCGGGCAATGCGTCTTCGCATAGCTGCCTGTATACAGCCTGGCGCGTGATCGTTTCATGGTGCAGGCGCAAATATGCGAGATGCGGTTTGACCAGCGGGCTATCGTGTCCGAGGGCATTTGTTTGGTAGCTGGACCAGGGGTAATGTTCTGGCTTGACCACCATGCGTGCGCGCACAGGATTCAACTCGATGTAGCGCTGGCATGCCAGAAAATAGTCCTCGTCGAGCACGAGGCAGGAACGAAAGCGGCCTTCCCACAAGGTGCCCGTACGCGTGTGGCGACGGTTGAAGTATTGCACGTAACGCTGGCCCAGGCGCCGCATCAATACGCTGGCTCCATGCTCATCATCTGGAGACAAAAGCAAATGGACGTGATTGGTCATCAGTACATAGGCATGCAAAGCACAACCGCAGTCGTATGCGCATTCACGCAATATGTCGAGATACACCAGATAGTCGCTTCGACAGGTGAAGCACGGAATCCGATTGTTTCCTCGCTGGATGACATGGAGCGGTACCGACGGCAGGACAAGGCGGCGCGGACGTGGCATGGCGAAAGCGAAAGGGACGGAAGACGAGACGATACAAAACCGTCGTCCGGAGAGAGCGAGGAAAATCAACTGTGCAACGGTATTCGGACCATTTTCAGGCGGATCTTTCCAAAAACCGGGCTCTGACCCCGGTTTTATGAAATGTGCTAAGGGAAGTAGAATTTTTATCAGATGTTAGGCATGCATACGTTTCCGTCGTAGCATCGAGGAACCTGCACCTCAGCAGGCTTACAACGATAATCCAACGGAGACAACCATGAGCGTATCGCGTCGCCTGTTCCTGGCCGCCCTCGGCGTGGCCAGCGTGTCCGGCGGGAGCCTGGCCCGGGCCGGGGACCTGCCGCAACCCCTTGTCATTTACGATGACGAATTGAAGAACGGTTTCCAGAACTGGAGCTGGGCGAAGACGCAGTTGTCGGTGCCGGTCGGGAACGGCAAGCCGATCCGCGTCGAAGGGGAGCCGTGGAGCGCGCTCGCCCTGCACCACGAACCGTTTTCCACCGAGGGCTACAGCAAGCTGACCTTCGTCATCAACGGCGGCATGAATGGCGGCCAGACCCTGATGGTCAAGGCCATGGCCGACGGCAAGGCGATCGAGGCCGACTTCGTCATCCAGCTGAAGGCGAAGACGTGGGCCGCCGTCGAAGTGCCGCTGAAGGACATCAACGCGGCCGGCAAGACCATCGACACCCTCATCTGGCAGGGCCAGGGCGCCGCCTACCCGGGGTACTACATCACGCGCGTCCAGCTCGAGTAAGCCCGCCCTTCACGGCAGCTCGCCGCCCGCAAACGGATCGATCGAGTACGGGTACACGGTGCCGAGGAATCCCGGTTGTGCACGCACGCGGACGATCCACCCGACGATGCCGGGATAGTCGGCCAGCGCCAGCCCGGCCTCGTCGGCCCGGTGGACGTACGCAAACAGCGACATGTCGGCGATCGTGTACGCGGCGCCCGCGATGAACGGGCGCTGCGTCAGTTCGCGGTCGAGGATCGCCAGCGCCTTGTCCGCGACGCGGCGCAGGCGGTCGACCAGCGCCGGCGCGGGGGGGGATAGAAAAATCCGAGCCCCCCCGCCGGCGCGACAGGACGGGGGGGGGGGGGGGGGGGTGAAAAAAAAGGTGGGGGG
>NZ_JBKYMO010000643.1:0-2668 GCF_047302915.1 Massilia sp. CT11-108
CATTCGCGCCGGGATCGACGCCGCCGCCCCAGCCCCCGTCGCCCGACCAGGCGGCGCAGGTGAGCAACGAACCCACGGGCCTGCAGGTCGCGTTGCAGGCCCAGAACCTGCAACAGCCGATGGTCAAATCCTTCCTGCTGGGGGAACCATGAGAACGCGCCAGCGCCGGCCTGCGCGCGAACGCGGCGTGGCCGTGATCACCGCGCTGCTGCTCACCACGCTGGCGATCTCCATCGTCGCCAGCCTGTTCTGGCAGCAGCAGGTGCAGGTGCGTTCGATGGAAAACCAGCGCCTGCACTTGCAGACCAAGTGGATCCTGCGCGGCGCGCTCGACTGGTCGACGCTGGTGCTGTTCCAGGACGGCATCGACCACCGCGACTACACGTCGCTCGACCAGGTTTGGGCGACGCCGCTGGCGGAAACGCGCCTGGACCAATACGTCGAACGCCAGCGGGTCGAAGGAGAAACGTTCGATGCAAGCCTGTCCGGTAACATTACCGACGCATGCTCGCGTTACAATTTGCGCAACCTGGGAATGAGCCGCGGGTTGCCGGATCCGCAGCAGCTGGAGATCTTCAAACGCCTGCTGAACAACCTGCAGCTGGACCAGGGCCTCGCGCTGCGCATCGCGAACTTCGTCGCGGCCGGTTTGCCGGCCACGATGGAAGAGGGCAACGATCCGACGCGGCAGCAGGTCGCGCCCGTGGTCGGCGCGCCGTTGAAGGTATTGCAGGTGGAAGATCTGTTGTCGGTGCGGGGCGTGACGCCGGCCATCGTCGAGCGGCTGCGGCCGTTCGTGACGGTGCTGCCGGAAAAGACGCCGGTGAACGTCAACACGGCGCCGGCGGAAGTGTTGGCGGCCGTGGTGCCGGACATGTCGGTGTCGGAAGCGAATACGCTGATCGTGCGGCGCAAGCAGGCGGCGTGGCGCGGTCTCAATTATTTCGAGACCGAGATCGGCGACAACCGGAAGCCGGCGCAGGATTCGGCGAGCGTGAAAAGCGACTGGTTCCTGGTCGACAGCCGCATCCGCCTGGATCGGGCCGCGCTGGATGCGCAGGCGCTGATCCACCGGTCGTCGAACCTGGTGGCGGGCAGCGGGCCGAAAGTGGTGTGGATCCGCCAGTATTGAACATTGAAGAGAAGTCTCGAGGGATAGCGCAGGGCATGTTAAAACGACCAACAGAAGATCGAGAAAGCGAGACAGTTTGAGCACACTTTATATCCGGCATCCTGCGCGTGCCGAAGGTGAACATGCGTTGTGCCGCTTCGCCCTCGTCACCGATGGCGGCGGCGAGCAGCAGCACGATGCGGCGGCTCGTGCCGACCAGGTCGCCCAGGTTGCGCAGCGGGCCTTCGCCATGCTGGTCGATCGCGCCGCCATCGGTGACGAGGGCGAAGCGGCACAACGCATGTTCACCTTCGGCACGCGCAGGATGCCGGATATAAAGTGTGCTCAAACTGTCTCGCTTTCTCGATCTTCTGTTGGTCGTTTTAACATGCCCTGCGCTATCCCTCGAGACTTCTCTTCAATGTTCAATACTGGCGGATCCACACCACTTTCGGCCCGCTGCCCGCCACCAGGTTCGACGACCGGTGGATCAGCGCCTGCGCATCCAGCGCGGCCCGATCCAGGCGGATGCGGCTGTCGACCAGGAACCAGTCGCTTTTCACGCTCGCCGAATCCTGCGCCGGCTTCCGGTTGTCGCCGATCTCGGTCTCGAAATAATTGAGACCGCGCCACGCCGCCTGCTTGCGCCGCACGATCAGCGTATTCGCTTCCGACACCGACATGTCCGGCACCACGGCCGCCAACACTTCCGCCGGCGCCGTGTTGACGTTCACCGGCGTCTTTTCCGGCAGCACCGTCACGAACGGCCGCAGCCGCTCGACGATGGCCGGCGTCACGCCCCGCACCGACAACAGATCTTCCACCTGCAATACCTTCAACGGCGCGCCGACCACGGGCGCGACCTGCTGCCGCGTCGGATCGTTGCCCTCTTCCACCGTGGCCGGCAAACCGGCCGCGACGAAGTTCGCGATGCGCAGCGCGAGGCCCTGGTCCAGCTGCAGGTTGTTCAGCAGGCGTTTGAAGATCTCCAGCTGCTGCGGATCCGGCAACCCGCGGCTCATTCCCAGGTTGCGCAAATTGTAACGCGAGCATGCGTCGGTAATGTTACCGGACAGGCTTGCATCGAACGTTTCTCCTTCGACCCGCTGGCGTTCGACGTATTGGTCCAGGCGCGTTTCCGCCAGCGGCGTCGCCCAAACCTGGTCGAGCGACGTGTAGTCGCGGTGGTCGATGCCGTCCTGGAACAGCACCAGCGTCGACCAGTCGAGCGCGCCGCGCAGGATCCACTTGGTCTGCAAGTGCAGGCGCTGGTTTTCCATCGAACGCACCTGCACCTGCTGCTGCCAGAACAGGCTGGCGACGATGGAGATCGCCAGCGTGGTGAGCAGCAGCGCGGTGATCACGGCCACGCCGCGTTCGCGCGCAGGCCGGCGCTGGCGCGTTCTCATGGTTCCCCCAGCAGGAAGGATTTGACCATCGGCTGTTGCAGGTTCTGGGCCTGCAACGCGACCTGCAGGCCCGTGGGTTCGTTGCTCACCTGCGCCGCCTGGTCGGGCGACGGGGGCTGGGGCGGCGGCGTCGATCCCGGCGCGAATG
>NZ_JBKYMO010000644.1:0-2662 GCF_047302915.1 Massilia sp. CT11-108
GGACAATGCCCGGCACGGCGCGCGCCTGAGGCCTCTTACGGCGGCGCCGGCCGGCCATTGTCCGGCTCCATGCCGTGCAATTGCCAGTAGTGCCGGAACGCGGCGCGTATGCTGCCGCGCAGCACCTCGTCGTCCCATGGTTTCGTAAAGAAGCGATACAGCGCCCCGAGGTTGACCGCGTCCATGATGGTGTCGAGGTCGGGGTACCCCGACAACACGATCCGGAACGTGTCGGGATACATCTCCTTCACTTTACCGAGGAACTCGGTGCCGCTCGTCCCTCTCATGCGCTGGTCGCACAGGATGACGTGAACGGGATGGAGCGCCAGCATCTCGAATCCCTCCGCCGCGCCCGATGCCGTCAGGATGCGATAACCGTCGCGGCGCAGCAGGCGGTTGAGCGACGCGAGCACGCTCGGCTCGTCGTCGATGATGAGCAGGGTACGCGGCGGTGCCGCCGCCAGGTCCTGCGGCAGCGCCAGGGCCGCGCCTTGACGGAGCATCGCCTCGAACTGCTGCGCGGGCACCGCGCGGCTGAAGTAGAAACCCTGCATCTGGTCGCAGCGATAGCGCCTGAGCAGGGACAGCTGGGCCACCGTTTCCACGCCCTCGGCAATCACGTCGAGCTTCAGGCTGTGCGCCATGCCGATGATGGCCTCCGTGATGGCCGCATCGTCCGGATTGGTCGTGACCTCGCGGATGAACGCGATGTCGATTTTCAGGGCATCGAGCGGCAGCCGTTTCAGATAGGCCAGGCTGGAATAACCGGTGCCGAAGTCGTCGATCGACACGCGCACGCCGCGCGCCCGCAGACGCTGGAGGGTGGCGACCGCGCATTCCACATTGTCGACCAGCGCGCTTTCGGTCACTTCGAGCTCCAGCATGCCGGCGTCGATGCCATGCGCGTCGATCGCCTCCAGCACGGCCGTCTCCAGGCCGCCGCCCGCGAACTGGCGGCCCGAGACGTTGACGGCGATATGCATCGGCGCCGACATCACGCCCGTCCACGCTGCAATCTGCCGGCATGCGGCGTCGATCACCCAGCTTCCGACCTCGACGATCAGGCCGGTGTCCTCGAGCACGGGAATGAACTCTCCCGGCGATATCAGGCCGTGCCCCGGACGATTCCAGCGCAGCAGGGCCTCGGCCCCCGTGATGCGGCCGGTATTGATCCCGGCCTTCGGCTGGTAATGGAGCTCGAACTCATGGTTGCCGATGGCCGCGCGCAGTGCGTTCTCGATCGTCAGCCGGCGCCGCGCCTGGACGTTCATTTCATCGGTGAAGAAGTGGCATCGTCCCCGATCCTCGGCCCTGGCCTGGTGCAACGCCGTATCGGCATATTTGAGCAGGGTCGCCGCATCGGTGGCGTCGGCCGGATAAAGCGCGACGCCGATGCTCGCGGTCATCGTGAAGTGCTGCGTCTCGAGGGCGAAGGGCCGCCGCAGGGCCGCCCTGATGCGCTGGTCGATCTGCAGCACGTCATGCTGCATTTGCGGTCCCGCCAGTACCAATCCGAACTGGTTGCCCCCGACGCGGCCCAGGGCGGCGCGCGCGGGGACGCAGTCGCCGAGGCGCTGCGCGAACTGGCACAGCAACTCGTCGCCGCCGACGTGGCCGAGCGTATCGTTGACGTATTTGAAGCGGTCCAGGTCGATCGCCATCACCGCGACCATCTCGCCGTCGCGTTGCGCCTGCGCGAGCGCCTGGTCGAGCGAGGCGTGCATCAGCATGCGGTTCGGCAGGCCCGTGACCGTGTCGAAGCGGGCCAGGCGCAGGCCATATTCGCGTGTCGCCGTGTACAGCAGCCGCACCTCGAGCATATTGCGGATGCGCGTGAGCACCTCGACCTGGTCGAACGGCTTGCTGACGAAATCCCTGGCGCCGGCTTCCAGTGCGCGCAGCTTGTGCGCGGGCTCGGCGGTGACTACGAGCACCGGCAGGTAGCCGTCGCTTTCCAGCGGCCGCAGGCCCTCGAGGATCTGGAAGCCGTTCATGTGCGGCATGTTCAGGTCGAGCACGATGATGTCGTAGCGATTCGCGCGGTGCAGGTCGAGCACGGTGCGCGAGTCGGTAGCCAGCGTGACGCACGTGTACCCCGCGTCTTCGAGCATATAGCCGAGCAGTTTGACGTTTGCTTCCTGGTCGTCGACGATCAGGATGCGGGCACGATGGATGTCGGATAAGGAAATCATGGCCCCTCTTTTCGCTCCGCTATGGTTGGACGGCGAACGGCGCCGTTGGCTTCCAGCGCGCTGTCGATCGCGGCGGAAAATTCTGCGATATCGATCGGTTTGGCGACATATCGGAAAAAACCATTGCTCATCGCCAGTGCGATGTCGTGCGACATGGCGCTGGCGCTGACGGCGATCACCGGTATGTCCGCCGTGGCGGGGTCGGCACGCAGGACCTTGAGCGCGTCGATGCCGCTCATGCCGGGCAGGTGCACGTCCATCAGGATCAGGTCGGGCGTATGCGCGCGCGCCAGCGCAATGCCGAGGTGGGCATCCGGCGCCGACAGCAGGCGCAGGTCCGGGCTCAGCGCGATGATCGATTCGACCAGTTTCAGGTTGGCGGGATTGTCCTCCACATACAGCAAGGTGTAGCCATGGCCGACGGCAAGCGGATCCCGCGCCGCGGCCGCGGGCGGGGGCGCGGGGGGGGG
>NZ_JBKYMO010000645.1:0-2659 GCF_047302915.1 Massilia sp. CT11-108
GCCCGCCGCGAAGCAGGAGGCCAAGCCGGCCGAAGCCGAGAAACCCGCGCAACACGACGACGCCGCGCCGCAGCAGGGCGCTGAACTGGCTGCCGTCGCTGCCGCCGTTGCCCGGGGTGTTCGGGCGCTGGTTGATGCCGTTGGCCGTGTTGAGCTGCGGGTTAAAGGAAGTCGTGGTCATGTCGCTAGTCGCTCAGGTTAAAGGCGCCGGTCAGCGCCTGGTGCGGACTGTCCGGGCCGCGTGGTCGTCCATCATTTTCTGGTCGCGCTTGTTTTCGATCGCAAGCGCCTCGGCGGCCGCGCGCTCGTTCAGGGTCCGGTACGACAGGCGCTTGCGCTCGCTTTCCTGCCAGCCCTTCTTTTCCATGTCGGCCTTGACATGCGCATGCTTCAGCACTTCGCGCTGGCCGTCGATCGCCTGTTCCAGCTTGCCGAGGAAGGCGACGAAATTCTGGTACGCGAATGGGGTGATGCCTGCCATTTGCGCCGCGTCGAGCCGGTTCGCATAGTCGTCGCGGTAGCCGAGCAGCATCTGCAGCTTCTGCTCGCCCTCGTCGACGGCCTTCAGCGCCGCGCCCAGGCGCTTGGCGCAGGCGTCGGACTCGCGCTGGGCGAGGTCGATCAGGGTGTCGAGTGCGGATGCGGTGGCCATGGTAGATCAAGTATACCGATGAGTTTGACGGGCCAATCAGCCGAACAGCGAGGTCAATTCCCCCAAGCTCTGCAGCATGCCCACGTTGTCGTGGATTTCCTGGCACAGGAAGGCCTCGATCCGTTCGTGCAAGGCGATGGCCTTGTCCAGCACCGGGTCCGTGCCCGGCGCATAGGCGCCCACGCTGATCAGGTCGCGCGAGCGCTCGTAGCGCGAATACAGTTGCTTCAAGGTGCGCGCGGCCTGCTGGTGCTCGCGCGACGTGATGCCGTGCATCGCGCGCGAGATCGATTGTTCGATGTCGATGGCGGGGTAGTGGCCTGCCTCGGCCAGTTTGCGGTTCAGCACGATGTGGCCGTCGAGAATACCGCGCGCCGCGTCGGCGATCGGGTCCTGCTGGTCGTCGCCTTCCGACAGCACGGTGTAGAACGCCGTGATCGAGCCGCCGCCCGCCTGGCCGTTGCCCGCGCGTTCCACCAGCACGGGCAGTTTCGCGAACACCGACGGCGGATAACCTTTCGTGGCCGGCGGTTCGCCGATGGCGAGGGCGATCTCGCGCTGGGCCATCGCGTAGCGCGTGAGCGAATCCATGATCAGGAGGACGTTCCGGCCCTCGTCGCGGAAGTGCTCGGCGATGGCGGTCGCGTAGGCGGCGCCCTGCAGGCGCATCAGCGGCGGCGAGTCGGCCGGCGCGGCCACGACGGCCGAGCGGGCCAGGCCTTCCTCGCCCAGGATCTGCTCGATGAATTCCTTCACCTCGCGGCCCCGTTCGCCGATCAGGCCGACGACGATCACGTCCGCCGTCGTGTAGCGCGCGATCATGCCCAGCAGCACGGATTTACCGACGCCGGTACCGGCGAACAGGCCGAGACGCTGGCCGCGGCCCACCGTCAGCATCGAATTGATGGCGCGTACGCCCACGTCCAGCGTTTCCGAGATCGGTACGCGGTCGAGCGGGTTGATGGGGCGCGCGTTGAGCGGGCCCATGTGTTCCGTGGAGACGGGACCCTTGCCGTCCAGCGGCCGGCCGGCGCCGTCGACGACGCGGCCCAGCAGGCCCCAGCCGACGGGCAGGTGACGGGCGCGGTCCATCGGCCGGCGGCGCGGATGCGTCACCGTGCCGGGCTTCGGCATGCTCGCTTCGATCGGGAATACGCGCGAGCCGGGCACGACGCCTTCGACGTCCGATTGCGGCATCAAAAACAGGCGTTCGCCCTCGAAGCCGACGACTTCCGCTTCGATGCGGGCACCGGACGCAACCGGAATCATGCAGGCGGCGCCGACCGCGAGCTTCAGGCCGACGCATTCCATGACGAGGCCGGCCACGCGCGTGACGCGGCCCGACACCTGCATCGGCTCGACCAGATCGACCACGTTGGCGCAGTCGTTCAGGTAAGCCTTCCAGCGGCCGGTATGGGTGTTCATTCCAGCCAGTCCAGGTCCTTGCCGAGCGCGTGCGTCAGGCGCTGCCAGCGCGCGCCGATCTGGGCGTCGATCTGGTTGCTGGCCGTGTCCACGCGGCAGCCGCCACGGGACACTCCCTCGTCTTCGACGATGCGCCAGCCGTTCTTGTCCAGCTCGTGGCCGATGCTGCTCTTGACGATCAGCGCGTCTTCCGGATGCAGCATCAGCAGAGCCGGTTGTTGCAGGGTCGGCAGGTAGTCGATGGCTTCGCGCACGACGGGGATGATCAGGTCCGGCTTCACGTCGAATGCCGTGCGGACCATGCCGCGCGCGAGGTGCAGCGCGAGTTCCAGCACGTCGTTGGAGATGGCTTCATCGGCTTGCGTGACGGCATCGCCGAACGTCGTGGCGAGCTGGCGCAGGTGTTCCAGTTCCTCGGCCGCTTCGGCACGGCCCAGCGCAAGGCCTTCCTCGTAGCCGGCGGCGTGGCCTTCGGCCTGGCCCGCTTCGAGACCTTCCGCATAGCCTTCGTCGCGCGCGGCGGCGCGGAGCGCTTCGAGCTCTTGTGCGGTCGGCAGCTGGATCATGGGCTCCGACTGGGGC
>NZ_JBKYMO010000646.1:0-2655 GCF_047302915.1 Massilia sp. CT11-108
CCGGCCTGGGTGGCGCCGGCGCGCACACGTCCAGCAGCGTGGCCAGCATCGACTGCTGCGCCTTCGCGGCACGGGTCAGGCTGCGCAGCAGTCGCGACTTTCGGGCGGGTTTGGCCATGGTGCCTCGGCATGGATGTTGCACTGCAATATATCGGCTCTGCAGGCCGCGCTCCGTGCGGTGGCGTACCTTGCCTGGCGGCGCGCCGGCGCGATCGGACACATCATCCCTACAAATCTGGCTCGTCTAGCGCCACGAGCAAAAGAAGGGAGACCAGCGATGACGTCGACGATCAACTGGACCGCCCTGTGGGTCTTCATCGGCTTCTTCGTCCTCGTCACGGTGAATGGCTTCATGGCGTCGCGCTGGCAAACGGGCGGCGCGGGCAAGGGCGAGCACCTCGACGAATGGGGCCTGGGCGGGCGCAACTTCGGCACGTGGATCACGTGGTTCCTCGTCGGCGGCGATTTCTATACCGCCTACGCCGTGATCGCCGTGCCGGCCCTCGTCTACGCGGTGGGCGCCTACGGCTTCTTCGCGCTGCCCTGCACGATCGTCTTCGTCATCATGCACGGGCATCTTCGCCGCGAAGAGCGCCGACACGATCCGCAGGAACGCCATCTTCCTGCCGGCCTACACGATCCTGCTCGGCCTGATCGCGCTGCTCGGCTACATGGCGCACGCGGCGCACCTGAAGGTGGCGAGCAACAACGACGTCGTCCCCGCGCTGTTCGGCGCGCTGGTGCCGGCGGCCGTGATGTCGATCGGCGCCGCCAATCGCTTCACGCGCAATTTCTGGAAGCCGTACGTGAATCCGCACGTCGGCCCGGCCGGCGAGGCGAAGGTGGCGAAGATGGCGTCGCTGGTCGTCAAGGTCGGCGCGCTGGTCTGCATCCTGTTCCTGCCGACAAAGTTCGCACTGGACGGCCTGTTCTCGCGCCGCTTCGGCAGCACCGCGCTGCTGTGCGGCTGGGCCGTCGGCAACGTGGACGGCACGTGGATCGCGTTCGGCGACGGCATCAAGCCGGTGCACACGCTGCACCTGGGCGATGCCGGCGTGACCCTGTACAGCGGGTTGCTGGCGCTGGCCGTCAACGTCGTGGTGGCGCTCGTCGTGCAGGCCGTGGCGGGTGTGGCGCAGCGCGACGTCGCCGGGAACAACGTGGCGTAGTCGTCCCGCCGTGCTGCCGCAGCGCCTCGCACAGGTCCCTGCCGGGCGATGCACTGCTGTCGGACAGGCACGAAACGGGCGGCGAGCGGGGATGCGCGGCGCCGACTGTACCAGTTGCACCACGTATCGTTGCAACGGCTGCCACGAATCTGCCCGCTCGTTCCAGATTTCATCCCTGTCTGTCACGCGACTGCGGTACTCTGGGTGACTTCACCATTCGAGCCCGGATACGTCGATCATGAGAAACCAGATGAACATGCCAGACAGCGCTGTCGCGCTCATGAACTACGTCGACGGTGCCGGCTGGACCGAGCATGCGGAGGTCGTCGTGCAGATCATGATGTCGAGCGTGCATCCGGACATCGAGTCATCCATCGCGACGGTGGCATGCCTTCCGAATCACCTGCGTACGAACGTCGCCCATTACCTGACCGAGATCCTCACGGGCGCCGTCGACAACGAGCAGCGGCACGCCATTTTTTCGTGGACGCAGTGCTGGGCGCTGGCGAGCCTGGACCAGTAACCGCCGCCGCATCGCACGACCGCCTTTGCCGACGATATCCTGGCCTGCGCACGTTCCCTGATCGCCGCCGGCGGTTACAACGGATTCAGCTATGCAGACATCGCCGAGGTCGTCGGCATCCGCAAGCCGGGCATTCATGCCTCATCCCCCCTCGAACGTCGGCGCTAATCGGCCATGGCACGGACTCGCCGTCCGTCAGGCTGGCGCTGGCCTGCGTGTTCGTGCTGTTCTTGCTTGGTACCGGTCACCAGATGTTGCGCCCGCGCCAGCGGCATGAAAAGTCAGCAACACTTCGGTAATTTTTACAGTTGAGGATGAGTCTGGCGGCGGTGCTATTCCAAGCCATTGAAACCAAAGCGTATTTTTTCCTTGGCATGGACATTGCTGGTTTTCCGGCAAAACAAAGCGCGAACAGCAGTCTGTTGCCCAGGAGACCCTCATGAACTCGTCCGCGAACAACCCGCCGATCCCCCTGTGGAGAATCAACCGGTCCGTACTGTTAGGCATGTGCCTGATTGCACTGACTGCCGTGCTGTTTTACGGACCGGTTCTGCTGCTACTGTGGCGCGAGCTGGAGTGAGGTTGAGCCTGCTTACAGCCGTCCACGCAGTTCGAGCGCGATCGCACGCGGCTTGCTCACATAGCTGTAAGGCGAGCCGACGACCGAACCGAGCGTGCTGATCGCGATGGTTTGCCGGTTGGTGAGGTTCGTCACGACCGCGCCCACGTCCCAGTTGCCGGACGGCGCCGTCCAGCCGAGGCGCACGTCGACTTTCTCGCGCGCCGCCCCGGTATCGACGCTGCCGTCGGGGTTGCACGTTCCCTGCGCCCGCGTGTCAGCATTGCAGCGCCGTTCACCGATGTAGCCGAGCATCACGTTGAAGTCCGCCGTCCCGGTCCACAGCGCCCAGCGCGCAGTGGACGCTCAACCGGATCTGGCGCCTGAACGGCGCGCTGGCCTAC
>NZ_JBKYMO010000647.1:0-2648 GCF_047302915.1 Massilia sp. CT11-108
GCTGCGCACGGCCGCGAAGTCGTCCGCGCTGCCGCGCGCGCCGCCCGCCACGTTCTGCAGCAGGGCGATCGAGA
Organism: Massilia sp. CT11-108; assembly: GCF_047302915.1. Taxonomy (NCBI): domain Bacteria; kingdom Pseudomonadati; phylum Pseudomonadota; class Betaproteobacteria; order Burkholderiales; family Oxalobacteraceae; genus Massilia; species Massilia sp. CT11-108. The sequence goes on from NZ_JBKYMO010000647.1 coordinate 75, forward strand.
AATCGGCCTGGCCGTCGGCCGTCGCATGACTGCCGGCCCAGGCGATGCTCAGCGGACGCACGGTGACGTCGTTGCCGAAGTTCTGCGTGCCGAAGACGACGTTGTTGCGGTAGGCCTTGACGTCGAAACCAAGGACGATGCGGCTCTCCAGGTTGCCGCGCTTGGGCAGCACGTGGTTGTAGCGGCCGCCGTAGACCGTGCCCTTGCCGCTCACGGCGAGGTCGAACAGGCCGGCGTTGACGGCGCCCGAGTCGACGTCCGAATAGCTCGCGAACAGGTCGATGGAATCGCCCAGTGCGTACAGCGGCACGTGGTAGCCGGCGGCCCACACGGCCACGCGGTCCGGGCGCTCGGCCGTCGTCGTGTACTGCAGGGTGCCCACGTGGTCGCGGCCCCACAGGTTCGCATGCTGCAGCAGCACGCCCGCGTGGGTCTTGCCGGTGGATTCGGTGCCCGTGTTGTCGGCGTTGAACATCACCTTCCACGGGCGCTCGTCTGCCACCTCGACCTTCGCGTCGACCGCGTCTTCGCCATTCGCGTCGGCACCGGCGAGGCTCAGCTTGACCTTCTTCGCCGGGTTCTCGTTGACGAGCCGGAGGTTGCGCGACACCTCGGCCAGGTTGGGCGTCGCGCCCGGGACCAGCGTGGGCAGGCTCGCGCGCACGTTCGCTTCGGAGAACCAGCGGTTGCCCGTCACCTCGACCTGGCGCACTTTCGTCTGGACGACGTGCAGGCGCACGACGCCGCCATTGAGTTCCTGTTCCGGCAACTGGACGGTGACGACGTTCCAGCCGCGCGCGTGGTACAGCGCCTCGAGCGCTTCCAGCGCGCGCTGGACGTCGCCGAAATCGCGGCCCGTGCCCGTGTACGGCGCGACGGCGGCCTGCACGGCGGCGGCGGGCAGCAGCGTGTTGCCGCTCACGTCGTAGCGGCTGATCTCGAACCGGATCGCATCGTCGGCCCAGGCGGCGCCCACGGCGGCCGCCAGCACCGAGCCCGCGACCAGGCGTGCCAAGCGTAGTTTCATGTTGTGGATGACCATATCGTTATTGTTCTGGCCCATGCATCCCCGGGCCTGCGGCAAGGCCGCCGAAAGGAAAATCTCGTTTGTCACGAGTGTAAAGAGGTTTTCCTTGCCTGAGAGAAAAATAGTTAAAAATAGGAACGCTCCCCCACGGGATGGGGGGAATACCGGACACCAGCGTTGCGCCGGCGCTACTTGGTCTCGAACGTCGTCACGCCATCCCACGCTGCTCCGGGCGGATCCGCACGCCAGTGCGCGATCCGTTCCAGATACAGGGCGTAGAGCGCGCGCTGCGGATGCGCCGCGTGCAGCGCCGCGATCGCGCCTTGCGCGCCATCCCAGTCCTGCGCGCGCACCCTGGCCAGCGCCGCATCCCACGCGGCCAGTTCGTCCAGCACGGCGGGATCGAGATCGGCCGGCTTGCCAAGTGGTTCGAAGATCGCCACCGGCTCGTTCTTGCCCTTTACGCGCACGAGATCCAGTTCGCGGTAGACGAATTCCGGCGCGGCCAGGCGCGTGGCCTCCCCGACCGCGATCCCGACGCCGTACACCTTCGTGATGCCTTCCAGGCGCGAGCCGAGGTTCACCGCGTCGCCCATCACCGTGTACGCGCGGCGGATCGCGGAGCCCATGTCGCCCACGTGCATCAGGCCGGAATTGATGCCGATGCCGATCGCCAGCGGCGGCCAGCCGCGCCGCTGGAAATCCTCGTTCAGGCGCGCCGCGCTGGCCTGCATCAGCAGCGACGTGGCCACCGCGCGGCTCGCGTGGTCGGCGAAGGCGACGGGCGCGCCCCAGAAGGCCATCACGGCGTCGCCGATGTATTTGTCGAGCGTGCCCTGGTGGCTGCCGCGGATGTCCTCGGACATCGCCGTGAGATAGAGATTGATGTACTCGCGCAGCGCCTTCGGCGACAGGCCTTCCGAGATCGTCGTGAAGCCGCGCACGTCGACGAACATCACGGACAGCTCGCGGCTCTCGCCTTCCATCGTATAGGCTTCCGGATTCTCGGCCATCTGCGCAACCAGTTCCGGCGCCACGTATTCGCCGAAGCGCGAGACGAGCGCGCGGCCCTTGCGGTGCTCGAAGAACCAGCCCCACGCCAGGTTCAGCACGAACAGCACGGCGATCAGCAACACGCAGATGAACATGTCCGTCGTCCAGTCGAGCGCGCGGTAGGCGTACCAGTTGAGGCCCACGACGGCCGCGAAGGCGAAGCCGGACGTGAGCACGGCCGCCAGCGGCGCGAGGGCCGGCAGCAGCAGCGACAACGCCAGCCCGACGACGATCACCTGGGCGAACTCGATGCCGGACGCGTAATCGGGATGCGTCTTGTAGTGCTGGTCGAGGATGGACTTGATGACGTTGGCGTGCACCTCGACGCCCGGGTACTCCTTGTTCACGGGCGTGGCGCGCAAGTCCTGCAGGCCGGGCGCCGTCGTCCCCACCAGCACGATCGCGCCCTTCAACACGCGCGGGTCGATCCGCCCCGCCAGCACGTCCGCCGCCGACACCATCCGCGTGGTGGGAACGCGCGGCAAGCGCCGCAT
>NZ_JBKYMO010000648.1:0-2644 GCF_047302915.1 Massilia sp. CT11-108
GAGGCGTTGCGCGAATCCGGCGGCGCCGTCGGCCCAGGCGGACAAGCGCTTGCCCTCGGGCCGGTCCAGGCCGAGCAGTTCGCCCGCGCTCGCGTTCACGAGGCTGATCGCGCCGTCGAAGTCGAACACGAGGACCGCGACCGGCGTCGCTTCCAGCAGGCGGTCGAGGAAGCCCTGCTGCTCGCCGATCGCAAGCCGTTCGCGGTGCAGCGCGGCGAGCATCGTGTTGAACGTGTCCACGAGGTCGTCCAGCTCGCGCGACACGGGGGCGGCCAGGCGGTTGGCGTAGTGCTGGTCCTGCAGCAACTCATGGAAGCGGCGCGTGTAGCCGAGCGGTTCCAGCGCCTGGCGCACGAGCCGCCAGCCCAGTGCCAGGCTCGCGAGCAGCAGGCCTTCCGCGCCGACGAACAGCAACGGCCGCGCCGGCAGCAGCAGGGTGGCGCAGCCGAACAGCGGCACGTGCAGCGCCACGATGTAGACGCCGAGACGGGGCCGCAGCCGCATCATGCGGCGCCGTCCGCGCCGGCGAGGCCGTGGCGCTCCAGCCTGCGGTACAGCGCCGTGCGCGACAGGCCCAGGGCCTTCGCCACGCGCGAGATGTTGCCCGCGTGCTGGCGCAGCGCCTGTTCGATCATCAGGCGTTCGACCTGGTCCAGCGTCATGCCGTCGACGCCGAGCCGGCCGCCGGACACGCCTTCGTCGACGGCGCTCGTCGCCAGGAAGTCCGCCTGCGTGAGCACGTCCTTGCCGGCCAGGAGGAGGGTGCGTTCCAGCGTCTGCTTCAGCTGGCGGATGTTGCCGGGCCACGGCTGCGCCGCGAGCCAGTCCAGCGCCTGCGGGGCGAGGGCGACGGCTTGCAGGCCGTAGCTGTCGGCGACATGCTCCACGATATGGCGCGCCAGCAGCGGGATGTCGCTGCGCCGTTCGCGCAGCGGCGGCAGGCGGATCGTGATCAGGTTCAGGCGATAGAACAAATCTTCGCGGAAGTCGCCGGCGGCGACGAGCTCCGCCAGTTCGCGGTTGGTGGCCGAGATCACGCGCACGTCGGCCTGCTCCGCGCGGCTCGCGCCGACGGGCTGGTAGCGCTGGTCCTGCAGCACGCGCAGCAGCTTGACCTGGTCGCCGCGGTTCAGTTCTCCGATCTCGTCGAGGAACAGCGTGCCGCCGTCGGCGCTGGCGATATGGCCCTTGCGATTGTCGCGCGCATCCGTGAACGCGCCGCGCACGTGGCCGAACATCTCGCTTTCGAACAGCGACGTCGTGATCGCGCCCATGTTGATCTTGACGATGGGCGCATCCCGGCGCGGGCTGTTGCGGTGGATGGCGTCGGCGATGAGTTCCTTGCCGGTGCCGCTCTCGCCGAGGATCAGCACGGGCGCGCGCGTGGCCGCGACCTGCGCGATCGTCTCCAGCACTTTCAGCAGCTTCGGGTGCGCGCCGACGATGCCCGTGAAATCGTACTTCGCATCGAGCGCGGCGCGCGTGCGGCTGCTTGCTGCCGGCGGCGTGCCGAGATCCAGCGTCGCTTCGATCAGGTCGACCAGTTGGGCGTTGTCCCAGGGCTTGGTGAAAAAGTTCGCGGCGCCCGCCTTCACGCCGCGCACGGCCAGCGCGATCGAGCCCCACGCCGTCATCAGGAGCACCGGCAGGGACGGATGCGCCGCCTTGATGCGCGCGAGCAGGTCGAGGCCTTCCTCGCCGCTCGTCTGCAGCGAGAAATTCATGTCCTGCAAAACGAGATCGAATGGCGTTGCGTCGAGTTGCGCCAGCGCCTCGCGCGGCCCGTCCGCGCATGCCGCGTCGAAGCCGGCCTGCTTGAGGAGCAGGGCCAGCGAGACCTGGACGGCGTGGTCGTCGTCGACGACCAGTACGCGCCGCCTGCGTTGTGGTTCCATGTCAGCCTTTTATTCGTAGTGCAGTGCCGCGGCCGGATCGAGGCGGCTCGCGCGCCAGCCGGGGTAGAGCGAGCACGCCAAGGATAGCAGATAGATAACGGCCATCGACAGCCCCACGGCGCCCGCGAACACGGACCAGTTCAAGGTGTCGCCCAGCGCGCCGGTGAGCGGCAGCTGCACGAGCAGCACGAGGCCCACGCCCATCGCCAGGGACCCGAGCAGCAGCTGTTCGAGGACGATCTGGCGGTAGATGTCGGCGGCGCGCGCGCCGATCGCGCGGCGCAGGCCGATCTCGGGAATCCGGCGCGTCGTGTTCTGCCACAGCACGCCGAACAGGCCGAAGGCGACCATGACGAGCATGAACGACGCGATCACGCCCGCCACGGCCAGCGGAATGAGCTGCTCCTTCAGCAGCGAGGCGCGCAGCGATTGCAGCGGCGCGATCTGGTAGCCCCAGTCGTTGTGGACCGCCTTGAGCCGCTGGTTCAGCTTCGCCTCGAAGCCGCGCGGCGTGCCGGGCGCGACGCGCAGCAGGATCGTGCGCACGCGCGATTCCGTCGTGTGCGGGGTGAACCGCATGAGGACGAAGTTCGTCGGCACCATCAGCGGGCCCTGGTTGCGGAACGTGTCCACGATGCCGATGATGCGGAAGGTGCGCGTGACGCCGTAGTCGGTGCTCGTGTAGCGCTGGCCCAGCGCCGGCCGGCCCGGGAACATCTCGGCCGCCACGCGCCGGTTCACGACCGCGG
>NZ_JBKYMO010000649.1:0-2640 GCF_047302915.1 Massilia sp. CT11-108
ACGACAGGCTGCGCATGCGGATCACGTCGAACGTCGGCCCGCGCGCGCGATGGCGATGCGGATGCCGTGCGGCCCCACCTGGTGCGACACCGACAGGTAGACGGCATTGCGCGCCAGCTCGCCGGCGCCCGTCCCGTATTTCAAACGTTCGGCGACGACGGCGATGCGCGTCTGCGGGAACTGGTAGGCGAGGGCGGCCTTCGCCCCCGTGTCGTCCAGGCCCGGTCCCTGGTACTCGTGGTGGCGTTCGCCCGCCAGTACGGCATACCACGGGCCCCGTTCGTAGATCGCGGCGGCCGACGTCAGCGACGGCTGCGCGCCGCTTGCCGGCTTTTCTTCGTTCAGGCCGTGCGTCACCCGCAGCGACAGGCCGTGCCAGGACGGGCTCCAGTAGTGAATCGAATTGGACTGGCGCCGGTCGAACGACGACTTGTCGCTGACGTTGTCCGCGTCCCCCGCGGATCCATTGCCCATGATGCTCATGTAGCCGGCCGTCGTCGGATAGAACGGGTCGAGGCCGGACGTGGCGCTGTTGTAGGCCGTCGTCCAGTGGCCCGCGAACAGCGTGCCCCACGTGCCGGCGAGGCCCACGCGGGTATCGCGTGCGGCGAGGGCGCCGGTGCCCGTGTCGGGCGACAGCGTGCCTTCGACCTGGAAGATGGCTTTCAGGCCGCCGCCCAGGTCTTCGCCGCCGCGGAAACCCAGCACGGAGCGGTTGTTCACGAGGCGCGTGAGGCCGGGGCCGGAGGACGCCGCCGCGTGTTCGAGGGCGACGTTGAGGCGGCCGTAGATCTGCACGGCGTTGTCTTGCGCGTGGACGGTGCCCGCGGCCAGCAGCATGGCGGCGGGGATTGACTTGATATGCATGGGGGATCTCCTTTGCCCGCATTGTCGATGCGGACGGGGAGACCGGGAACTACCGAAAGGTCAGGCCATCGGACTGCACTGCTCCGTCCCGGCCGCCATCGCCTTCAGGCGCGCCGGTTCGAGCAGCACGACCTCGCGCTTGTCGACCTGCACGAGCCCCAGCTTTTTAAAACGGGACAGCAGGCGGCTGATGCTTTCGATGGTCAGGCCCAGGTAGTTGCCGATGTCTTCGCGCGACATGCGCAGCTGGAAGCGCGTGGACGAATAGCCGCGCGCCGCGTAGCGGGCCGAGAGGTTGATGAGGAACACGGCGAAGCGCTGCTCGGCGCGCATGTTCCCCAGCAGGAGCATGACGTTCTGTTCGCGCGTGATCTCCTGGCTCATGATGCGGTGGAAGTGGCGCAGCAGCGCCGGCACCTGGCCGAACAGGTCCTGCAGGTTCCCGAACGGGATCTCGCACACTTCGCTGTCTTCCAGTGCGACGGCGTCGCAGTGGTGGCGGTCGGCGCTGATGGCGTCCATGCCGAGCAGCTCGCCGGCCATCTGGAAGCCCGTGATCTGCGCCTCGCCGGCCGCGTTGATCTGGTACGTCTTGAAGTGGCCGAAGCGCACGGCGTACAGGTTGCGGAACGGCTCTCCCATCTTGTACAGCGGTTCGTCGCGCTCCAGGCGGCGGCGCTTGCCGATGATCCGATCCAGGCGGTCGATGTCCGCGTCTTCCAGCCCCATTGGCAGGCACAGCTGGTGCATGCTGCAGGCCGCGCAACTGGACTTGAGTGCGGTGACGTTGACAGGGGGTGCGGACGTGGTATCAGCGGCAATCATGGCAAGTACCTTCGGGTGATGTCTCGATTATAGACGTGCAGCCCGACTGCAACGAGGGAATTTGTCCCGACGTTGGTTGCCTTGCCAACGAAATGTCGCGTGGACGTCAAGCGTGCGCGCCTTTGCGTTGTCAAGGATTACACTTCCCATGAATATTTGCCAACGGGAGAACCATGTCCGTCGAACAGCGTTCTGCTTCATCCGATTTGCATGACGGCGTGGAGAGAGCCGTCGCGCCGCCGCTGGCCGACGAAGACCAGGCCCGCGCCGACTTCTACGCGCTGTTCGCACGCCTGCTGCTGGCCCCGCCCGACGACGCACTGCTCGCGGCACTGGCCGCCGCGGATCCGATCGGCGCCGCCGGCGAATTCGCTCTCGAGGACGCCTGGCTGAAGCTGACCCAGGCCGCCACCGTCGTCGATGCGGCCGCCGCAGCCGATGAATTCTCGGCCATGTTCATCAGCACCGGCACGCCGCCGCTGAATCCGTACGGTTCCTTCTACCTCACGGGCCACCTGAACGATGCGCCGCTGGCCGACCTGCGCCACGACCTCGCGCGCCTGCGTCTCGCGCGGGCGCCAGGCGTGGGCGAGTTCGAGGACCACCTGGGCACGCTGTGCGAGACGATGCGCGTATTGATCCAGGGCGGACCCGGCATGCCGCCGCGTAGCCTGGCCGTGCAAAAACACTTTTTCGAAACGCATGTCCGGCCGTGGTATGCGGCCTGCCTGGCCGACATCGCGGGGAGTGCCGACGCGAATTTCTACCGGATCGTCGCAGGCGTCGTCGATGCCTTCCTGTCGATCGAAGCGCAGGCGTTCGCCGTGCTCGATGCCACCGACCCGATTGCCGCATGAGGACCATCATGAACGATGACAAGCAACCCGATCCGACCCGCCGCAGCCTGTTGAAGGCCGCGCCGCTGGGCGCGCTGGCCGTCGCCGCGGC
>NZ_JBKYMO010000650.1:0-2627 GCF_047302915.1 Massilia sp. CT11-108
AGCCGCGCCTGTGGGGCCCGCCGCCCACGCAGGTGCCGCACCGCTACGCGCTGGTGGCGACCGTGCGCCAGGACGGCCGTGTCGTCGACCGCACCGAAACGCCGTTCGGCATCCGCACCGTGCGCTTCGATCCGAACCGGGGACTCCTCGTCAACGGCGAGCACATCCCCTTGCGCGGCGTGAACAATCACCACGATCTCGGCGCGCTGGGCGCCGCGTTCAACGTGCGCGCGGCCGAGCGCCAGCTGGAGATCATGCGCGCGATGGGCGCCAACGCCGTCCGCCTGAGCCACAATCCGCCCGACCCGCAGCTGCTGGACCTAGTGGACCGCATGGGCTTCCTCGTGATGGACGAAGTGTTCGATTCGTGGGAGCGCAAGAAGACGCCGCTGGACTTCCACCTGGTCTTCCCCGACTGGCACGAGCAGGACCTGCGCGCGATGATCCGGCGCGACCGCAACCACCCGTCCATCATCATCTGGAGCATCGGCAACGAGGTCGGCGAGCAGTACACCGACAAGGCCGGCGCCGCCGTGGCGCACGAGTTGCACCGGATCGCCCGCGAGGAAGATCCGACCCGGCCGACGACGACCGCGATGAACTACGCCAAGTCGGACATGCCGCTGCCCGCGGAGGTCGACGTCATCGGCCTGAATTACCAGGGCGAAGGCATCCGCCAGGATCCGGAATTCGAAGGGACCGACCGGATCCGCACGCCGCCGCAGTACCCGCTGTTCCATGCGAAATTTCCGGATAAGATGATCCTCAGTACCGAATCCGCGTCGGCCTTCAGCAGCCGCGGCGTGTATTTGTTCCCGGTGCATCCGTCGAACAGCTCGATCGTCCGCGACGGCCGGGGCGGCGACTCGCACAGCCAGCAGGTCAGCGGCTACGAACTGTACGCCGTCGATTTCGGCGCGTCCGCCGACAAGGTGTTCGCGCAGCTCGACCGCAACCCCTACGTGGCCGGCGAATTCGTCTGGACCGGTTTCGACTACCTGGGCGAGCCGACGCCCTATTACGGCGCGCGCAGCTCGTATTCCGGCATCGTCGACCTGGCCGGCTTCCCGAAGGACCGCTATTACCTGTACCAGTCGCGCTGGCGCCCGGACCTGCCGATGGTCCACGTGCTGCCGCACTGGACGTGGCCGGACCGCGTGGGCCAGGTCACGCCCGTGCACGTGTTCACGTCGGGCGACGAGGCCGAGCTGTTCGTCAACGGCAAGTCGCAGGGCCGCCAGAAGAAGGCGCCGTACGCCTACCGCCTGCGCTGGGATGCCGTGCAGTACGAGCCGGGCGAGATCACGGTCGTCGCGTACAAGAACGGCAAGGAATGGGCGAAGGAAACCGTCAAGACGGCCGGCGCTCCCGCCGCGCTGCAGGCGCAGGCCGACCGCACGGCGCTCGCCAGCGACGGGCGCGATCTCGCCTTCGTCACCGTGCGCATCGTCGACAAGGATGGGCTGCCCGCGCCGCGCGCGCACGACCGCGTGCGCTTCACCGTCGAGGGACCGGCGGACCTCGTCGCCACCGACAACGGCGATGCGACGAGCTTCGAATCGTTCCAGGCGAAGGACAGGGCCGCGTTCAATGGCCTCGTGCTGGGCATCGTGCGGACCCGGGCGGGTGCCGGCGGCACGATCACCGTGCGCGCGGACGGTGCCGGGCTGAAGGGTGCTGTCGTGACGTTGCGCAGCCGTCCGGCAACACCGTAACATGCATTTGTTCAAGAACTTTTTCACAAACATAACGTGACGAGGCTCATCGACGGTTGGTGCTAAGCTTGCCCTGCATCGCACCATCGGAGGGCCTCGGTTATGCCGGAAGCACGCCATGAAGTCGTCGTCGTCACGGGTGCCAGCGCGGGGATCGGCCGTGCCGCGGTACAGCAATTCGCCCGCGCCGGCGCACGCATCGCGCTGATCGCGCGCGACCCGGAGCGCCTGGAAGCGGCGCGTGCGGAAGCCGAACGGCTCGGCTCGCCGCAAGCGATCGCCATCTCCGCCGACATGGCGGACCACGCTCAGGTCGAGGCCGCCGCCGAACGGGCCGAGACCGAACTGGGGCCCATCGACATCTGGATCAACAATGCGATGGCGACCGTGTTCGCGCCGTTCGCCGACATTGCGCCGGAAGACTTTCGGCGCGTCACCGACGTCACCTACCACGGCTTCGTGTGGGGCACGATGGCCGCGCTGAAACGCATGCGGCCCCGCAACCGGGGCACCATCGTGCAGGTCAGCTCGGCGCTCGCGTACCGCTCGATCCCGCTGCAATCGCCCTACTGCGGCGCCAAGCACGCGATCAAGGGTTTTACGCAGTCGATCCGCACGGAACTCGAGCATGAACGGAGCGACATCCACATCGCCGTGGTCGACATGCCGGGCGTGAACACGCCGCAGTTCGAGTGGTGCAAGACCACGCTGACGCACCATCCCAAGCCGATCGGCACGTATTACCAGCCCGAGGTCGCCGCGCGCGCCATCTACTGGGCGGCCCATGCGCGCCGGGCCGAGATCTGCGTCGGCGCGCCGACCTTGTCCACCGTGATGGCCGAGAAATTCGTCCCGCGCCTGCTCGACCGGTACCTGGCCCGCAAGGGCGTGGCGGGCCAGCAGGGCCGGCGG
>NZ_JBKYMO010000651.1:0-2626 GCF_047302915.1 Massilia sp. CT11-108
GCCCAGGCTCAGGCCCAGGATGCGCAGGCCCAGGCCGCCGCCGCCCAGCAGCAGGCCGCCCAGCAGGCCGACCGCGCAGCGCGCCTGGAAGCCCTGCTCGTCGAACTGCATGCGCAGAAGACGGAGCGCGGCATGGTCGTCACCATCGGCGACGTCCTGTTCGCCACCGACCGCGCGGAACTGAACGCGAACGGCATGGCAACCGTGAAAAAACTGGCCGAGATCATGACGCAGAACCCCGACCGCACGGTCATGGTCGAAGGATTTACCGACAGCACGGGCACCGCGGCCCACAACAAGGACCTGTCCGAGCGCCGCGCGGCGTCCGTGGCCCAGGCCCTCGTCGGCCTCGGCGTGCCGCGCGAACGCATCGGCATGCGCGGCTATGGCGAGGCATTCCCGGTCGCGTCGAACGACACGGCCGCGAACCGCCAGCTGAACCGCCGCGTGGAAATCGTGCTGTCGAACGCCGGCGCACCCATCCCGCCGCGAGCGGCACAGCGCTGATATTCAAGACCCCACTGAAAGAGGAAGATTCATGGAACAGAACGCATCCAACCTGGCGCACGGCTTCGACATCGCGGAAATCCGCCGCGCGGCCGCGAATCTCGAAGACGGCGCCGTCACCGAGGGCTACGCGGCCGACCGCGAAGCCGTCATCGGCATGCTCAACGCCGCACTGGCGACGGAACTGCTGTGCGTGCTGCGCTACAAGCGCCACTACTACACGGTCAGCGGTCCGAACACGGGCCACATCAAGGCCGAGTTCCTCGAGCATGCGCAGCAGGAGCAGGACCACGCCGACCGCATCGCCGAGCGCATCGTCCAGCTGAACGGTTCGCCGAACTTCAACCCGGCCACGCTGACCCAGCGCAGCCATGCGGAGTACGACGATTCGGAAGACGTGCAAGCCATGATCCGCGCCGACCTGATCGCCGAGCGCGTGGCGATCGAATCCTACCGCCAGATGATCCAGGCCATCGGCGACAAGGATCCGACCACCACGATCATGCTGACCGAGATCCTGGCCACCGAGGAAGAGCACGCCGACGACATGCGTGACCTGCTGGCCTGAACCCTTACCCACCACTACCTACAACAAGGAGTACATCATGTTAGAGTCCATCCGCGCCAATGCCAACGCCTCCCAACTGAACGGCGCAGCGAACAATGCTTCCGGCGACATGAAAGCGCTCGTCAAGGACGCACAGTCGCTGCTGAGCGCCGCCGCTTCCCTCACCGGCAACAAGGCCGATGAACTGCGCGAGCGCGGCATGGAACTGCTCGACCAGGCGCTGGGCAAGGCCGGCAAGTACCAGGATCAAGCCCTCGTCAAGAGCAAGGAACTGGCGCGCGCAACCGATGTCTACGTGAAGGACAACCCATGGCGCACCGTGGCCGTGGCGGCCGGCGTCGGCCTGCTGCTGGGTGTCATTCTGGGCCGCAAATAATTCGGGTCGGGGGCAGCCATGGATAACAATGAAACCGTCGTGCATAGCCCCGGCCTCATGGGTGGGATCACGGGCCTGGCCAAGAACCTGTTCGGGCTCGTGGTGTCGCGCGTGGAACTTGCCGCGCTCGAGCTGTCGGAAGTACGCAATCACGTGATCGAACTCGTGGTCATCTTCGCGATGGCCGCCCTGGCCACGTGGTTCGCGCTGGCCTACGGCACCGCGACGATCGTGGCGCTGGCCTGGGAAGAAATGGGCTGGAAGATCCTGCTCGTCATGTTCGTCGTGTTCGCCGTGATCACCCTGATCCTCGTGATGAAGGGACTCTCGCTGCTCAAGCAGGGCAAGCTGGCGTTCCCCGAGACCATGAAGGAATTGCGCAACGACCGCGACATGCTGTTGTAACCGGAGGAACGAGCTATGGAAAAAACGATCGGCCATCACACGCATGGCTCCCTTGAAGAGCGCAAGCGGGCCCTGTTGCGCGACGGCGAGTTCTACCGCAGCGGCGTCGCCCACGCGCGCGCCCAGATCAAGCACGAGGCGCGCCCCGAAGTCATCTTTCATTCGGTGCTCGACCACGCGACCTGGGTGCTGCGTACCCGCGCCGACGCACTGCTCAAGCCGACCGGCACGAGCATCTCGGTCCTGGCCCCGTATGCGCTGACCGTGCTGGGCTTCATCCGCAAGCGCAATCTCGGCAAGCCGGCACTGGGCGTGGCCGCCGTCCTGGGCGCGCTCGGTTGGTACTTGCAGCGCAAACGCGCGCAGCAAGTGGCATACTAAGGACAACGCGGCGCGATTCGCCACCGGATCGCGCCTTCACGAATATGGTGGGGCTTGAGCGGCGTCGCAATCTTCGATTGGACGCCGTCTTTTTATGGCCCCGCCGCACCCAGCCATGAAAAAAGCCGGCAGAGCCGGCTTCAAGTGTGCACGGGGCGCGCCGCTCAATAGCGATAGGCGCGGCCGTCGACGATGCGCACGCGGTTGCCCACGCGCAGGTCGTACACATTGTCCTGGACGATGGTGCGGTATTCGCCATTGTCTAGACGGATATTGACTGCGTACTGCTGTTGTCCTGCGCCCTCGCGGTTCGCTTCCACACGGTTTCCGATCGCCGCGCCCGCCACGCCGCCGGCGACGGTTGCCGCGGTGCGGCCGCCGCCGCTGCC
>NZ_JBKYMO010000652.1:0-2624 GCF_047302915.1 Massilia sp. CT11-108
CCACGCACTGGGCCCTCGCCGCCGAGCTGGCGCGGCGCCACCCGCGCGTAAAAGTCGATCCGGACGTGCTGTACGTGGACGATGGCGACGTGCTGACGTCGGCCGGCGTGGCGGCCGGCATCGACTGCTGCCTGCACCTGATGCGCCGGCTGTGCGGCGCGGATGCGGCCAACCACGTGGCGCGCATGCTCGTCGTGGCGCCGCACCGGCAAGGGGGCCAGGCCCAGTTCATCGAACGGCCGGTGCCCGTGTCGCCCAGCGACGGCCGCCTGTCCGCGGTGCTGGAGTGGGTGACGCGCCACCTCGGCGAGGAACACGGCATCGACGACCTGGCCCAGCGCGCCGCCATGAGCCGGCGTAACTTCACGCGCCACTTCCGCCAGGCGACGGGCACGTCGTTCAAGCAATGGCTGCTGGCCCAGCGGCTGGCGCACGCGCGCTGGATGCTGGAGACATCCGATGCGGCCGTCGAGGTCGTGGCGCAGGAGGCCGGCTTCGGCTCCGCGCTGTCGCTGCGCCAGCACTTCCGCGCCGCGCTGCAGACGTCACCGGCGGCGTATCGCAAGGCCTTCCGGCGTGGCGCGGACGGCTAGGTGATTTCTGCTGAAACGAACATCGCGCGTTCTCTCGCGGGTATCGCTTCATGGCTGACCTGTACAAGTCGCCGTTACCGTCCATGCACTGGGCTTGCGTGACTTGATTTCCCGGGTTTGCTGCGTACAGTTTACGTCTTCGGGGGCCAGCCGAATAAACCACGACTCTTTTCCGTGGCCCTCCATGTATTGTCCCCATTCGTGCCCGTCGTGGAAACGGCCCTTGATTCGCTTATGCGAGCCGTACTCACAGACGAGCCAATTCGGCTCTGGAGGCTCAGAAAGACCGTAAAGGATGTCGATGCCGTCCTTGGCGGGGCGATCGTCCCCCCTCAACCAGCCGCTTGGATAGATTGTTCCGTCAGTAGGTCTCTCGCCCCACATCATCATTGCGCTAGTGAGCGGAAGTCCCGGCGACTCCTTGCCGGGGTAGGTCGAAGGGCACTTGTAGACGCCAGCATGGGCGGTGGCGGAAGTCGACAGGATGAGTGCTGCAATGAGGTTTCGTTTCATGGGACGAGCACCACGTAGAATTCTTCCGCCCTGTCGCATGGTTGCCTTGGCGATGATGCAGATTGCGCCTTCACCCACCGAGGGCTAGGCCATTTTCCCTCGCCACTGCGCCACTGGTCGAACATCTGGATGCGCAACGCCTTGCCGCCGCTGTACGAGTCCGCTCCCATGAATAAAGCGGCATGGTGTCCATGCACGATGGCGGGAGGGCGAGGATAGTGCCACTTTCCGTCGATGAGCTTGAAATTCGCAATAACGGTCCCCGGCTTGAGCGTCTTTGCGACATCAATGACGCGGTCACCCCGTTGCCATCGTCCAGTCCAGCCAACACTCGTTAATCCTTGCGGCAGAGCTACACATTCGCCGTTTCCGATCCTCAGGTGTTTCAATCCTTCTGTTCCCTGTTCCTTGAACGTCTGCCTCCACTTACCTTCCCACTCCATGACTAGCGCGTTCATGTCGCCAGTGTAGACAACCGGATGCGGCATGGTGGCCTCCCATCAGGCGCAGATTCGATTCGCTGCTGAATCCCAGCCTCCCGCCGTGCTACCACCAGCACCGCCGCCGATCTTCTGCTGAGTGTACGTGCATTTGAACTTGGACGACGCCAAGTGAACCTTTTCCGTGATGATTCCGCCATTTCCGCTAGTCGGGAGGACGCTGGACAGCATCACATTCTCAAGTTCGATTTCGAAGTATTTGACGCGGGAACCGTCGCCGTCGGCCCTGAAGAAATGAAACGTGGCTTTGGGTAGCGTCTTTCCTGCCGCACAGGTTTGGAAGAGGACAGGTGAGGCGATGTCGGCCAGCTTGTCAAACACGACTTCGTGAACCTCAGCCTTGCCGCTGGTGTGTCCACCGGCCGTCGATATGGCCGTGGCTCTCGGCTGAGTTACACCCCACGAAACGTTGTGGACTTCTATCCACTGGCGATGCTTATCGTCCATCGATTCGCCCTTGATGTCCCCGATCTGCAAATAAGCGTCAAGCATGTGTTCCTCCGTTGCGAGTGAAACGGGGATTTTTGCTCTACGGCGCGGCACCGACGTTGGCTGGAGTCAGTGTATTGAAGGAGGCAAATCAACAGTCCTGCCACATCGCAGCTAGAGGGGAAATCTATTAAGGGTGAACGGGTGATTAACGGCTGGCCGGGGTGCGGAGGCACCTACGCACGGCCCGCGCCGAGCCACGCGTGCAGCACGTCCAGGTCGACCGGCTTGGTGAGGTGAAAATCGAACCCGGCCCCGCGCGTGCGTTCGCGGTCGCTCTCCTGCCCCCACCCCGTCAGCGCGACGATGCGCACGCCGGACCAGGCGGGATCGGCGCGGATGCGGCGCGCCACTTCGAGGCCGTCCATGTCCGGCATGCCCAGGTCGAGCAGCACCGTGTGCGGGCGCAGGACCGGCAACGCGGCCAGCGCCGACGGGCCGTCGTACACGGCGCGCGCCTGGGCGCCGTCCGCGTCCAGCAGCATCGCGAGCGTGTCGGCGGCGTCCTGGTTGTCGTCCACGACGAGGA
>NZ_JBKYMO010000653.1:0-2610 GCF_047302915.1 Massilia sp. CT11-108
CTCCCGGGCCGCCGCCAGCGCGGTCTCGCTGAACGACGACAGCAGCGGCACCTGCGCCATCCTGCCCGCGCCGATCTCGGCGGCGAACAGTGCGGCCGCCAGGCGCGCGACCACGGTGCCGGTCGCCTCGTCATGGCCGGGCACGGGCTTGATCTCGATGTTCATCCACACGCCGTGGGCCTTGCTATACTGCGCGAACTCGACGAACAGCGGCACCGGTTCGCCCTCGTATTCCGGACCGAACCACGAGCCCGCATCGCGCGCGGCGAGGTCGAGCGCATCGATGTCCGCCACCGATCCCCTCCCGGCCACCGTGCGGCCCAGCCTGGGGTCGTGCAGCACGACGGGGACGCCGTCGCGCGCCAGCATGACGTCGAATTCGATGGCGCGAAAACCCGCGTCCATGCCGCGGCGCAGTCCGGCCACCGTGTTTTCCGGCGCCAGCGTGCCGCCGCCGCGGTGGGCCAGGATCCTGGGGTAAGGCCACATGGTATTCCTTCCGAACGGTAGTCAGGCCGGCGCCAGCGCGCGCGCCAGCCAGCAGAAACCGGCCAGGTTGAGGCCGACGGTCAGCCAGAACCCCTGCCGGAACGGACGTTTCACGGTCTTGTGCCGCAGCCATTGCTGCGCCAGCAAGCCGCCCGGCCAGCCGCCGGCCAGCCCCAGCAGCAGCAAGTGCCGCTCGGGCGTGCGCCGGTCGCCGCGCCGCGCGGCCGCCTTGTCGCGCGCATACAGCGCGAAACAGGCGGCGCTCGCGAGCGCGTACGCGACGCCCACCGCGGCCGGCAGGCCGAGGGCCAGCGCGGCGTAGCCATACAGGCCAAAAAAGAACAGCAGCGGCGTATAGATCATGGCGCCAGCTTACGCGCCGGCGGCGCGGGTGTCCACCGGGCAAACCGACCCGTCAGGGCGTGGCCAGGAAGTCCGTGACGTCGCGCGTAAACCGGTCGGGCGCATCGAGGTACAGGAAGTGTCCGGCGCCCGCGTATTCGACGACGCGCGCATGCGGCAACGCCTGGCCCAGCGCGCGCTGGGCCGGCAGGCCGATCGCGTAGTCCGCGGCGCCGGCCAGCACGAGCACGGGCATCGTCACGCGTTCCGGATGGGCGAAGCGGTATTGCGTGAAGCCGCCGCCGAACAGCGCGTTGCCCAGTTCGCCCGTATTGCGCAGGCCGCTCTTCGCGTCGATGGCATCCTGGCGCTTGCCGACCAGCATGTCCGGGAACATCACTTCGTCGTTCACACGTTGGTGCAGGTCCGGTCCGACGGTGTTGAAGGCGTAGAAGCAGGCGTCAGGCGTCTCGTTGCGCGCCTTCGCCTCGGCGCGCGCCTTGTCGAGCCGGTCGCCGTAGTGCCGCGCGATGTAGTCCACGCGCGCCGCGCAGGCGGCCGGGATGTCCGAGGCGGCGCTCACGAGCACCATCTGCGCCACGTGTCCGGGGTATTTGGCCGCGTACTCGAGCGCCAGCGTGCCGCCGAACGAATGCCCCATCAGCGCGAGCTTGTCGACGCCGAGCGTCTTGCGCAGCGCCTCGATGTCGTCGACGAGGGCGGCGATCGAATAATCGCCGCGCCACGGGCGCTCGGAGCGGCCGCTGCCGCGCTGGTCGAGGTAGATCACCCGCAGTGTTTTCTCGAGTGCCGGACCGGCCTGGGCTTCGAAGCTGTAGCTGTTGTAGCCGGGGCCGCCGTGCAGGAACAGCAGCGGCGGCGCGCCCTTCGCGCCGTGGCCGGCGACCTTGTACCACAGGCGGACGTCGCCCACGACGACCTGGTGTTCGCCGGGCTGCATCGCGGCGGTGCCGGCGGCGTGGACGGATGTGCACAGGACGGCAGCGGCGAGCGCGGCCGAACGGAAGATGGTATGCATAGTCTCTCTCGGGCAAGTTGTTTTATTTATGTACAGCAATGCGGATTATAGATGCAGCCCCTCCGTTAGCGAACGTACGGAGGAATGCTCCGCGAACGCCTACCCTTGCGCTTCGAGGTTTCAACGTGGAGAACATCATGAGCTTTGATTTGGGCAACCTGTTGCAGCAATACCTGGGCGGAGCCAACCCGAACGCCAACCCGGCGCAGGCCGAGAGCGATTTCGACCACGTGGCGCAGAACGTGCCGCGCGCCACCGTCGCGCAGGGCGTGACGCAGGCGCTGCGCTCGGACCAGACACCGCCGTTTTCGCAGATGGTCGGCCAGCTGTTTGGCAACAGCAATCCCGACCAGCGCGCCGGCATGCTGAACCACCTGCTGGCCAATGTGGGACCGTCCGTGCTCGCATCCGTCGCGGGCGGCTCGCTCGGCAACCTGCTCGGCGCCGACCAGGCCCGCGTGTCGCCGGAACAGGCGAACCAGGTGTCGCCGGAACAGGTGCAGGAACTGGCCGCCAAGGCCGAGCAGCAAAATCCCGGCATCGTCGAACGCATGGGCGACTTCTATGCCGAACACCCGACCCTGGTCAAGGCCATCGGCGGCGCCGCACTGGCGATCGCACTTGGCCACATGGCCCAGGGCATGCAGCGCCACTGAGCGCATCCACCATCATCGAGAAGGAATCGACATGGGTATCCTGAGCAATATCTTCCACAAGATTTTCCCGTCCTCGCACCCGGC
>NZ_JBKYMO010000654.1:0-2601 GCF_047302915.1 Massilia sp. CT11-108
GCCGTGCACTTCGCCGGACAGCCCGCGCAGCAGGCCGCCGAGCCGGTCCGCGGTCGCGGAACCGACCCGGTACAACAGCTGGTCCTGCCGTTCGCCGGCGCGGCCCGACTGGTCGAGGTCGACGATCCGGTCGAGCGCGCCCGCCACCGCGCGGCTGTTCGCGTTGCCGCCACGGCTCCAGTCCGCGTACGACGCCGGCAGCACCTTCAGCTCGATGCTGTTGTTGCCGCCGACGTTGTAGAACGCGGCCATGCGGGTACCGTCCATGCCGTCCGGCTGGACCAGCGTGTCGAAGCGCCCGGCGATGCCGCCGTCGGCGGTAACGATACGGAAGCTCTGGCCCAGTTCGGGCTTGAGCGGCGCCGAACCATAGCCCGCCTCGTCGGCCGAATACAGGTTCTTCAGCGTCGGCGCCAGCGAGGCGCCCGATTCGATCGTGAAGCGCTTGCCGCCGACGACGTGCAGGTAGGAGTAATACCCGGGCACGCCGACCGGCGCCGTGGGCGTGGCTTGCGCGGTGCCGCCGATGTCTTCCTTGTACGTGCTGCCGGCGGCCATCGTGATGTTCGAATCGGCCGTCAGCATGCCCGGCGAATTGCCCGGCGAGAGCGTGCCCTGCACCAGCAGGTCGCCCTTGACGGTGCCGCTGCCGCCCAGCGTGGCGCCGTGCGCCACCGTCACCCGGCTGTTGAAGAGGCCGTTCGCGAGCAGCTTGCCTTCCAGGACGCAGGTGGCGTCGATATTGGCGTTGCCGGTGACGTTCAGCGTGCCCTGGCCGGTCTTGGTGAAGCAGCCGTCGCCCGCCCCGGTCGACAGCAGGTCGCCCGCCAGCGTGGTCGTGGTGTCGGCCTCGGTGTTGATGTTGGTCGAGCGGCCCATGCGGATGTCCTGGCCGGTCGCGATATCGACGGTCGCGTAGATCGTGCCGGCGTTGAACGTCATCACGCTGCCCCATCCGAGGCCGTAGGCGTTCGTCACCTTCACCAGGCCGTCGTTGATGGTCAGGCCGCCGGTCCATCCGTCGCCCGGCGCGTTGGCGCTGCCCTGGCCGCCGCCGTTGTCGCCGCCGAGCACCAGCGTGCCCTGGCCTTCCTTGACCAGCCGGCCGTCGCCGCCGATGTTGCCGTTCAACGTGACGACGCTGTCGGCGCCCTCGGCGTCGAGCACCCCGTTGCGCGCCGTGATCGTGAAGGCGCGGTCCGACGTCATGCTGCCGGTGGTCTGCAACGTGCCGCCGTCGAGGACCAGCCGGTTGCCGGCGGCGCCCAGGTTGGCGTCGCTGTCGATGCGCAGGATGCCGTCCCGGGACACGGTCGTATCGCCGGTATAGGTGTTGGCCGCATGCAGCGCCACCGTTCCGTGCTCCACCTGCAGGCCGCCGTTGGCGAGCGCGCCGCGCAGGATCAGCGTACCGGTGCCCTGCTTGACCAGCGTGCCGCTGCCGCCGACCGTGCCGTTCTCGGTGGTCACGGTGCCGGCGTCGACGTCGACCGTACCCCGGCCCGTCAGCGCCAGGCCGCGCTCGTGCGTCAGGTCGGCGCTGGTCTGCCAGGTGCCGTTGTCGAGCTCGAGTGCGGCGCTACCCTTGCCGAGGTTGGCGTCGGCATAGGTCCGCAGCGTGCCGCCGCTGACCACCGTCTTGCCGGTATAGTCGTTGGCGCCGTCGAGCGTGAGCGTGCCGCCTGTGACCTTCAGGCTGCCGCTGCCGGCAATATTGCCGCCGAAGCGGCCGGCGGCGGCGGTGACGGTCAGGTCGTTCGCGCCCAGCAGAACGCTGCCCGAGCCGGTCAGGCCCTTGATCGCCACGCCGTGGGCCGCGCCCGAGACGTCGAACACGCCATCGTCGCGCACCGCGCTGCCGGCAATGCTGCCGGCGCCGGACAGCGCCAGCGCCGCCCCGCCGGCGATCGAGGTCGTGCCCGTGTAGTCGTTGACGCCGCCGAGGGACATGCTGCCGCCGTCGACGGACAGGCCGCCCGCGCCCACGATGGTGCCGGCAAAGAGGCCGGCCGCCCGGCTCAGCGCCAGCGTCTGCGCGCCCAGGTAAATGGTGCCCGCACCCGAGACGGTGCTGACCGTGGCCCCGCGGTCGGTGCCGCTGATGTCGAACCTGCCGTCCACGTCCACGCCGCTCGAGCTGGCGATGCTGCCCTGCCCGCTCAGCGCCAGCGTGGCGCCGCCGCCGATGTAGGTGGCGCCGCGGTAGGTGTTGTTCCCGGCCAGGGTCGCCGTGCCGCCCGTGAGGTTCAGGGCGCCGTCGCCGGCGATCGTGCCGGCGAAGACGTCACGGGCGGCCGTCAGCGTGAGCGTCTGGCTGCCGAGCTGGACCAGGCCGTCGCCGGCGAGCGACTGGATGGTCGCGCCGGCGTCAGCCACATCCAGCGTGCCGTCCGCCACGACCCGGCTCGATGCGGCGATCAAGCCATTGCCCGCCAGCGTCAGCGTGGCGCCCGCCCCGATCGAGGTCGCGCCGGTGTAGGCCTGCGTGGTCGTCAGCGCCTGGCTACCGCCGGCGATGGCGATACCGCCCGAGCCGCTGATGCGGCCGTTGAAGGCCCCGGCGGCATCGGTCAGCGTCAGGGTGTTTCCGCCCAGCAGCAC
>NZ_JBKYMO010000655.1:0-2598 GCF_047302915.1 Massilia sp. CT11-108
CTGGCTTGGCTTTCGGTGCGGGCCGACAGGTCGGCATTGCCGCGCCGGTACCGCGGTCGGGCAGGTGGTGGCGTCGATGGCATCGATCGATGCGGCGTCGCGCAAGATCGTCGACATCATCGGCGTGATCGACGGGATCGCGTTCCAGACGAATATCCTGGCGCTCAACGCGGCGGTGGAAGCGGCACGCGCGGGCGAGCAGGGCCGGGGATTCGCCGTCGTCGCGAGCGAGGTGCGGACCCTGGCGCAGCGCAGCGCCGCGGCGGCGAAGGAAATCAAGGGGCTCATCGGCGACGCGGCCGCGCAGGTGGGCGCCGGCACGGCACTGGTCGGCGAAGCCGGCAGGACGATGGACGAGGTGGTGGACAGCGTGCGCCGCGTGACGGCCACGATCGCCGAGATCGCGGCCGCCAGCGCCGAGCAGAGTGTCGGCCTGGCCCAGATCAACGCGTCGATCGGCCAAATCGACGGGATCACCCAGCAGAATGCGGCGCTCGTCGAGGAGGCGGCGGCGGCCGCGGACAGCCTGCAGCAGCAGGCCGACCGGCTCGTGGCGCTGGTGGGGCAGTTCGGTACGGATGGCGCCCGGGCACCCGATCGATACCGTTTATGTATTAATTAATCCAAACAAAGCATTGGTTTTGGATAATTAGTTGACATAGAGTGGCTCCCACGCAAGAACCGGAACAGCGCACAGGCTGGTCCAGCATCGGGAGCTCGATCCACATGAAAAAATTTTCCGTACGGGCCATGTGTCTCCTGGGCGCACTGGCCCTGGGCACCGCCTCTTCCATGGCGCCAGCAGTTGCAGCAGACGCCCCGGGCGCGACCGTCGCGCGCTTCGAGCGGTTTTCCTACCGGGGCCAGTCTCAGGAAAACGTCCGGCCGCGCGCCGGCGAGTTCGTCAATCCGATATTGAGCGGCTATTACCCGGACCCGTCGGTCACGCGCGTGGGCGACGATTACTACCTGGTGAATTCCTCGTTCACGAATTTCCCGGGATTGCCCGTCTTCCGCTCCAGGGATCTCGTCAACTGGACGCAGGTCGGCAACGCGCTCGACCGCCCCGGCCAGGTCGATTTCACCGGCGTGCGCGCATCGCAGGGCATTTATGCGCCGGACATCTCTTACCACGACGGCACGTTCTATATCGTCACCACGTGTTCGAGCTGCCCGGGCGGCACGGGGAGTTTCGTCATCACGGCGAAGGATCCGGCCGGCCCGTGGTCGCAACCGGTCACGATCCGGGGCTTGCAGGGGATCGATCCGTCCCTCGTCTGGGATGACGGCAAGCTTTACGTCGTATACAACAATGCCCCGGAAGGCCAGCCGCGCTACGAGGGCCATCGCGCGATCTGGATCGCGGAGCTGGACCCGCGCACTTTGCAGTTCGCCGGCAAGCCGAAAGTCCTCGTCGACGGCGGCGTGGCGCCCGACAAGCGGCCGATCTGGATCGAGGGCCCGCACATTTTCAAGAAGGATGGCCACTACTACCTCATCTGCGCCGAAGGCGGGACCGCCGACAACCACTCCGAAGTCGTGCTCCGGTCCGACACCGTCACGGGACCCTATGTGCCGGGGCCCGTCAATCCGATCCTGACGCAGCGCGACCTGGATCCGAAACGTCCGCATCCCGTCACCACGGCCGGCCACGCCGATTTCGTGCAGACGCAGAACGGACAATGGTGGGCCGTCTTCCTGGCGACGCGGCCTTATCCGGGCAATTTCTTTAACATCGGGCGCGAAACCTTCATGCTGCCCGTCGACTGGAAGGATGGCTGGCCGCTGATCCTGGAGCAGGGCAAGACGGTGCCGTATGCCGTCGCCAAGCCCGCCTTGCCGGCGCAACCGCCCGTACCGGTGCCCACCAGCGGCAACTTCGCGTACGTCGACGAATTCGATGGCCCGCTGTCCTCGGCCTGGATCGGCATCCGCATTCCGCGTGCACGGCTGTACTCCGTCGAACGCGGGGCACTGGTTCTGCGTGCCGGCGCGCCGCTGGGCGACCTGCGCGGCGTGCCCGCCTTCGTCGGCCGGCGCCAGCAGCATCACGTCGCGACCGTATCGACCGTCGTCGACTTCGTGCCGCAGCACGATGGCGACCGTGCGGGCCTCGTCGCCATGCAGGACGACGGCAACCACGTGTTCCTCGGCGTGGCGCGCAGCGCCGGGAAGAACGTGGTCGCCCTGTACAAGACGGAGGGCGGCAAGGAGACGCTGGTCGCCAGCCGGCCGGTTGCGTCGAAACGGGTCGAACTCGTCATGGACATGAACGGCGGCGAGGCCAGCTACCGCTACCGCGACGGGGGTACGACGACGACCCTGGCCGACAAGCTCGATATCCGCTTCCTGTCGACGCAGAAGGCGGGCGGATTCGTGGGCGTCGTGGTCGGTCCTTACGCAGCCGCAAACGGGCGTCGGGACTGACGTCAGCGCGCGGTCGGCGTGTGCATGCAGCGCATGACGACCGCACTCGCCAGCACCGCCGCCATCCCGGCCGCCAGGAAGCCATGCGCAAACCCGGCTTCGACACTGCGCCGCAGCAGCCCGGCCGGCAGGGCGCCGGTGTCGCCCGCGATCACCCGCTCGACCAGGTCC
>NZ_JBKYMO010000656.1:0-2596 GCF_047302915.1 Massilia sp. CT11-108
TTTTTACAAACCCCCCCCCGCCATCCGCCATGTCGCGCCGTCTCGGGGGCTCGGAGATGTTTATACGACACAGACGACGCCGCTCAGGATGCGGGCCACGAACGACAGCTCCGACAGGCGGCCCCGCTTCAGCAGCGGGCGGCGGGCCGGGCTGGCGGCCGTGTGCGCGAGCTGGTCGAGGCGCCGCTGCAGCCGCATCGCCTCCGGGCCGCGGCGCGCGCGGTACAGCAGCCACGCGCCCTCGACGAGCAGGATGACGGACACGAACACCAGCAGCAGGATCACGAACAGGGCATGGCCGGACGGGTTCTCTGACATGACGCTCTCCTCAGGCAAGGCGGCGGGACGGATCGAACATGTGGTCGGGCAGGTGGATGCCGAATGCGCGCAGCCGCTCCGCGAAGCGGGGACGCACGCCCGTCGCCTGGAAATGGCCGACGATGCGGCCGTCGCCGTCGACGCCCGTCTGGTGGTAGGCGAAGATTTCCTGCATCGTGATCACGTCGCCTTCCATGCCCGTGATCTCCTGGATGCTCGTGACCTTGCGCCGGCCGTCCGTCAGGCGCAGCGCCTGGATGACGACCGTGATGGCGGACGCGATCTGCTGGCGCGCCGCCTTGTGCGGCAGGTTCAGGTTGGCCATGCCGATCATGTTCTCCAGCCGCGACAGCGCATCGCGCGGCGTGTTCGCGTGGATCGTCGTCAGCGAGCCTTCGTGGCCCGTGTTCATGGCCTGCAGCATGTCGACCGCCTCGGCGCCGCGCACCTCGCCGATGATGATGCGGTCCGGCCGCATCCGCAGGGCGTTCCTGACGAGGGCGCGCGCCGTGACCTCGCCCTTGCCCTCGATGTTCGGCGGCCGCGTTTCCAGGCGCACGACGTGCGGCTGCTGCAGCTGCAGCTCGGCCGCGTCCTCGATCGTCACGAGGCGCTCGGCCGCGGGGATGTAGCCGGACAGGATGTTCAGCAAGGTCGTCTTGCCAGCGCCCGTGCCGCCCGAGATCATCATGTTGACCTTCGCGCGGCTCAGGCCCTCGAGCATGTCGGCCATGTCCGGCGTGAGGCTGTGCATCTCGTCCACCAGGTTCGTCATCCTGAGCGGGATGTGCGCGAAACGGCGGATCGACATCATCGGGCCGTCCAGCGCGACGGGCGGGATCACCGCGTTCACGCGCGAGCCGTCGGGCAGGCGCGCGTCGACCATCGGGCTCGATTCGTCGATGCGGCGGCCGACGAGCGACACGATCTTGTCGATGATGCGCATCAGGTGGCGGTCGTCCGTGAACGTGACGTCGGACAGTTCCAGCTTGCCGTGGCGTTCGACGTAGACCTTGTCCCACGCGTTGACGAGGATGTCGGAGACGGCCGGATCGGCCATCAGCAGTTCGAGCGGTCCGAAGCCCAGCATCTCGTGCTGGATGTCGCGCACGAGCATGCGCCGTTCGAGGCCGCTGACGGGCGTGTCCTCGTCCAGCAGCATGCCGTCGATCGCGGCGGCGATCTCCTGGCGCAGGCGGTCGGCCGGCAGGCTTTCCAGTACCGTCAGGTCGAACCGGTCGAGCAGCTTCAGGTGCATCTGCTCCTTCAGCTGCTTGTAGGCGTCGCGCAGGATCGCCTGCTGGGCGCCGGTCTTGCCGGCATCCGCGGCGACGGGCATGCTGAGTTTATCGCGCAGGGACATGGCATCCTCCGTGGGTGGGTCAGGCGCGGCGGAACAGGCGGTCGAACAGGCCTGCGGGCGATCCCGCGGCAGATGGCTCGGCGGCGGGCGCCATCGCGCCGCCCAGTTCCGACAGGCCACGGATCACGCCGTGCTTGCGCTCCAACTGCACGAGCGGCACGCCGTGGTTGATCGCCGTGCTCACCTGGCGCCAGCCGTTCGCGATCATGTGGATCTCGTGCGCGCCCAGGGTGCGCCGGATCTTGTCGAGCGTGATGTCGTCGCGCTTGTCGTAGCGGTTCAGCAGCAGCTCGATCTTGTCCTTCGGGTAGTCGAGCGAGCGGAACACGGACAGCAGCTTGTCGGCATTGCGCAGGTGCGGCACGCTGGCCTGCAGCACGAGGAAGATCGACGCGGCCTGGTCCAGCGCCGTCATCAGCATGGCATCCACCACGCGCGGCAGGTCGAGCAGCACGAAGTCGTACTGCGTGACGGCCAACTTGAGGATGGCGTCGATGTGCTCCGGGCGGATGTCGGCGGCCTGGCCCGGTTCTTCCGGCGCCGCGAGGATGCTGTACGTGGGCGTGACCTTGATGGTGCTGGCCTGCAGCAGGGGAGGATCGAGGCGGTTGATGTCGCGCGCCAGGTCCGTGATCGTGCTCGCCGCGCGGGTGTCCTGCAGGAAGCTGAGCGCGTCGCCGAACTGCAGGTTCAGGTCGATCAGCAGCACCTTGTGCGCCTGCGCCAGCTGGTAGCCGAAGTTCGTCGCGAGGAACGTCGTGCCGCTGCCGCCGCTCGTGCCGATGAAGGCGTGGATCTTGCCGTGGTTGGCCGTGCGCACGGCCGACAGCTTCACGGCCGCGCGTTCGACGGCCGCCAGCAGCTCGCCGGGATGCACGGACGGCAGCACCTCGCGCACGCCGGCCCGCATCGCGT
>NZ_JBKYMO010000657.1:0-2592 GCF_047302915.1 Massilia sp. CT11-108
CCAGCAAGTCGTCCACGCCGGCCGCCACGGCGCGCCGGCGCGCCGCGGGATCGCGGTCGTCCGACAGCACGAGTACGGGCAGGTCGAGGAAGGCCGGGTCCTGGCGGATCAGCATGGCCAGGTCGACCCCGTTGCAGGCCGGCGTGTCGACGTCGATCACGATGGCGTCCGGGTGGTGCCGGCTGAGGGTGGCGATCAGCTCGAGCGGCTTGTGCAGCCGCAGGGCTTCCATCCCGGCCTGCGCCAGGGCCCCTTCGATCCCGTCGAGGCGGGCGGCATCGCTGGCGACCACCAGCACCCGGCAGGGCGGCTGCTCCAGGCGCTGGGCCAGCGTCTCGATGCGCGCCTTGATATCGTCGACGTCGAACGGCCTGGCCAGGAATCCGTCCACGCCGGCGCGGGCCGGGTCGCCGAAGCGGCTGCCGCGGCTGGCCGGATCCACGACGATGCAGCACAAGCCTCCCAGCGTGGCGAGCTGTTCGAGCTGTGTCGCGACCGTCACGTCGTAGCCCGACGCGCGCAGTTGCAGAGCGGTGTCGCGGGCGAGGAGGGCGTTGTCGCCGAGCAGGCAGATGCGCCTGGCCGGCTTCGGTGCTTCCAAAAACTGCATCGTGTCGATCCTCATGTCGATGGCGTTCTTACCTGGCGCCGAACATCCGGCGCAGACGGCCCGGGCCCGACTTCTTCGCGGGAGCCGTCAGCGCCGCCACCCGCGCATCCTGCTGGGCCTTGATCTTTTCCAGATGCGCCTTGACCTGGGCCGGCGTCTCCTTCGCGCGCGGCTCGGGGGCAAGCCGTTTCCCGTGCACGTCCACGCCCGCGCCGGCGTAGGCGGCATCGCGTGCGGCGCGCAAGGCATTCGGATCGATATGGGGCCCGGCATTGACGCGGGTGTCGCCCGACGCGCGCAGGCGCTGCTCGACGAATTCCGGCGTGAGCACGTGCTGCTCGAACGCGCGCACCTTCGGGCGCGCATCGACCAGCAGGCGCTCGTAGTTGCCGGTCTTGACGGCGATCCGCGCTTCCGGCGTCAACTTGTCCAGCAGGGGCTTGTAGAGAACCCCGGTCTCTTCCCAGGTCGCCTTTTCCTGCGGATTGAGCGCGTCCGAGCCGAACAGGAAGCGGTCGGGATGATCGTTGATCAGCTGCGCCCAGGCCTGGATCGATTCATGATCCGGCACTTCCTTGCCTTCGGCGTCGGTCTTCAGCACGATCTGGCGCGCCACGCGCGACCAAGAAATGTCGATGTTGATGTGCTTCATTTCCGGGTTCGACAGGATCGAGCGCAGGTTGTTGGCGTGGTCGACCGGCTTCTGGACGAAGCGTCCGACGCCGCCGCAGTGCGCCCAGATAATGGTCGTGTCGCGCGTTTCGGGCGAGGCGAACAGCTGTTTCAGGTTGTCCAGGTGCTCGGGCTGGCCAAAGCCGTTGGCGCGCTGGTTGGCGGTCGAGTCGACGTCGCAGTGCAGCACCACCGGCATGCCGACCACGCCGGCGGTGGCCACCAGATTCTTGAACGATTGCACGTTGTCGGTCAGGTTGGCCTGGCGCGCGCCTTCGTACTGGCTCTGCACCAGTTCCTTGTGAATCGTCACCTCGCCCACGCCGGTGAACATGCCCGGGTGCGTGGCCAGCTTGAACAGCAGCGCCTGGGGGCTCAACGGCGAACCCAGGTGCAGGCCGGTGACCATCGGATCGAGGCGGTCGCGCTCGGCCTGGCTCAGTTTGGAAATATTCATGAACAGCGCGGTGTCCGCATCGACCTGCTGGTTCAGCATCAGGTGGGCGCTGCCCTTGATGGTCTGCTCGACCTCGGCCGTCAATTCATGCGGCTTGATGTTGGCAAACTGCGCCGGCACGTAGTACGACTCGGCCGGGATGTGGTTGTGATCGCCGTGATCGCCGCACGGCATGACGTCGGTCGGAATCGGCGACATCACCGAGCGGTGGATACCGACCTGGTCCATCATCTTGAGCATGTCGCGCGGCGTCATGCCCTGCTGGGTGTAGTTGGTGGGGTGGAAGTGCGAGTCCGACATCCAGTGGCCGGTCGTCAGCTTGCCGGCCAGCGCGGCGGGCAGGCGGGTTGGCACGTCGCCCTGCTTCATCTTCTCGAGCGTGGTGGTCATGGCGCCGACCAGTTCGCCGGTCTTGCGCGGGGAGCCGGCGTGCGCGCCTTCGGCCTGCTGCGGCAGGTCGGCCACCGTCACCGATGCGCTCAGGTCGTCGAAAATGCGGGTCGTCGCGACCCTGATCCGGTTGCCCGCACTGGCGGAGGATTTCGGCGCCGACGTGGCCGGGCCGCCCAGCGAACCCAGCGGCGAGCCGCTCTTGCTGCGCGACGCGCGCGGCGTTTGCGAGGTGGACGCGTGGTTCCCTGCCGGGTCCGATGTCGGTAGCGTCGAATGCGAGTGTGCTTCGTTAATGCGTGTCATATGGGTTCCTTGAATAAATGCCGCACAACGGCTGTGAGGCGCGGGGACAGCTTAATAAGGCGCTATCGCGCGCACGGCGCCGCCAGCGAAGCGGCGCCCCCCGCAGCGAAGCGCCGGCTGGGTTCGCGTGGCGCTTCGCTGGCGGACACGGCAGTTC
>NZ_JBKYMO010000658.1:0-2590 GCF_047302915.1 Massilia sp. CT11-108
CATGGCGGCCGCCTGGGCGCGCTGGGCGTCGACGTCCTGGCTGCGCAGGAACGGCAGCAGCGCCTTTTCGAATGCGGCGCGGGTCGCTGCGTAGTCCGGCATCGGGCCGGCGCCGCCAGCCGGCAACAGCGCCGGGGCGAGATCCAGCACGAGCATCTGGCCCGGGTGCACCCTTTCTACGCCCAATAACTCCTGCAGCGCGCGGTAGTACGGGAACAGGCGCACGGGCTGCGGCGCCGCGCCGTCCAGCAACTCTTCCAGGTATTCGACGAGCGCCCGATACGCCTCGCCCACGGCGCCGGCACGCTCAAGCTCGAGCGCCAGCGTGCCATCCTTGAAGCGGTCGATGACCTGTTCGGCCGCCTCGCTCAGGCGTTCGACGCCGGCCACGTCGACCATCTGCAGTGCCCCGTGGGCCTGGTGCAGGTGCGACTTGGCATGCAGCAGCAGCGTGGGCTGCGCTTCCGGTGTGCGGCCAGCCGCATCCTGCAGCGCCTTGGCGGAACGCCCGAGGGCGTCGCGGATTTCACCGATGACCCAGGACAGGGGGCCGGTGTCGAAAGGCGGTGCGGCGGATGCGTGCGAAAACTGGGTCATGTGGGCAAAAGTGAGATGCTCAGGCGGCGACGCGGAAGCGCGACACCGAATTCTTCAGTTCCTGCGCGAGCGCCGCCAACTGCCGGATCGACTGCGCGGTCTGCTGCGTGCCGCCCTGTGCCTGTTCGGTGATCGCGAGGATGTGCTGCATATTATGCGCCACGCCGTTCGCGGACGTCGCCTGCAAGCCCGCGGCGACCGCCATCCCCTGGATCAGCTCCGCCAGGCGGTTCGACACGCGCGAGATGTCGGCCAGCGCGGCGCCGGCCGCGTCGGTCGTGCGCGCGCCCTCGACGACGCCCTGCGTCGACTTTTCCATTGCCGCCACGGCGTCGTGCGTGTCGGTCTGGATGGTGCGCACCAGCGCGCCGATCTGCTTGGCCGCTTCGGCCGACCGCTCCGCCAGCCGCTGCACCTCTTCCGCCACGACCGAGAAGCCGCGCCCCGCCTCGCCGGCCGATGCGGCCTGGATCGCGGCGTTCAGCGCCAGCACGTTGGTCTGCTCCGTGATGTCGGAAATGAGTTCGGTGATCTCGCCGATCTCCTGCGACGATTCGCCCAGGCGCTTGATGCGCTTGGAGGTTTCCTGGATCTGCTCGCGGATCTCGCCCATGCCGCGGATCGCGTTCTGCACCGCCGTCGCGCCCTGCTCCGCCGCCGCCACCGACTGGCGCGCCACCTCGGCCGATTCCTTCGCGGAGCTGGATACGTCCGTGATCTCGCCGGCCATGCGCAGCATCGTGGCCGACGTGTCCTGGATCTCGCGCGCCTGCTGGCCCGCCGCGACGAGCAGCCGGCTCGACACCTGCTGCGCGTCGTTCGACGCCTGCGTCACCTGTTCCGCCGTATCGATCACGCGCACGACGAGGCCGCGCAGCTCTTCCACCGTGTAGTTAACGGAGTCGGCGATGGCGCCCGTGATGTCTTCCGAGACGGTGGCATAGACCGTCAGGTCGCCGTCCGCCACTTCCTGCAATTCGTTCATCAGGCGCAGGATCGCGGCCTGGTTCTGGTCGTTGGTGGCCTTCGCTTCCTCTTCCTTGGCCTGGGCCAGCAGGCGCATCGCCTCCGCTTCCTGGCGGCGCGCGTCGGCGCCGCGGGTGCGGTTGCGCGAATCCTGCAGCATCACGCGCGAGATGCTGCCCGCCGTGACGAGCGTGAAGATCGATGCCGCCACGAGCACCCACAGCCACATGCCCGTGCTGCCCGCGCCGGCGCGGTACGATGCCTGCAGGCCGGTCAGCTGGCGGCGCAGCGCTTCGTTGTCGCGGAAGATCGTCTGCTCGGCGGCCTTGGCGGCCGTCATGTCGGACAGTTTATCCAGGAAGGTCGAGATCAGCTTCTGGCAGATGTCGAATTTCGACTGCACTTCTTCCAGCTTGGCGCGCAGGTCCGGGTCGCGCAGCGGGGCCAGGCCCAGCGTGGCGCTGCCGTTCAGCAGGCCATCGACGGTGGCGCGGAACGTGGTCGTGTCGCGGCCCATCTGGAACGCGGTCTCGGGACGGATGCCGCCCGACGTGAGGAATTCGCTGGCGCTGCGCGACAGGCGCTGCGTCAGCATCATCATGCGGCCCAGCGCCGCCAGTTCGCGTGCGCTGCCGCCGCGCGCCGTGCGTTCGGTGAGGATGTCTTCCGTCAGCGCCAGCATGTCCGGCGCCAGCACGTCGAGCTGCTTCAGGTTCTTGTCGAAGGCGACCAGCTCCGGCTTCATCTTGAGGATGCTGGCGGCGGCCGCGTCGGACACGTTCCACTTCTTGCGCACGGCGGCCAGCTGCGCGGCCAGGTCGCCGGACGATGCGGGAATCGCGTTGCCGTTGAAGTCGCCGCCGCGGGCCAGCAGGTCGAGGTCGTGCGACAGGGCGATGCGGCTGTCCTGCAGCTGCGTGAACGCGTCCGGCACGCCCTGCATCGCGTTCGGCGCGGCCTTGCCCACGCGCTGCGAGTGCATCAGCGCTTCGCTGGCGATCTGGGTCTGGCCGCTGGCGATCGCGCC
>NZ_JBKYMO010000659.1:0-2584 GCF_047302915.1 Massilia sp. CT11-108
CCCACTTTTTTTTTTCCACCCCCACCCCGCAATCCCCCCTGTAGCTCGGTGTCGGGGGCTCGGTTTTGTTTATAAGACACCGTAGGCCGGCCACGCGGCCGCACTCGCCGTCGACGGCGATCCCGCCACGTTCTGGCAGACGCCGTGGGGCGGCGGCCGGTCCATCCAGGTCGACATGGGCCAATCCCACCGCATCGCGGGCCTCGCCTACCTGCCACGGCAGGATGGGCAGGTGGCGGGGACGGCCGTGAACTACCGCTTCGAGACGAGCGCGGACGGGACGCACTGGCAGGCCGCGGTCGAACGGGGCACGTTCGCGAACGTCCACAACAACCCCGACCTGCAGACGGCCCGTTTCGCGCCGGTCGCCGCCCGCTTCTTCCGTTTCACGGTGCTGGACGATGTGTGGCGCTCCGGCTCGGCCAGCGCGGCCGAGCTGTCCGTCATTCCCGCCGACGCCGATTGAGCGCAGCCCGCATGATGACCGGCCACGACCACCGCGGCGCCAGGATGCGCGCCGCCCTCCACTGCCTGCTCACCGCCTGCGCCGTGCTGCTGGCAACGTTGCAACCCGCCCACGCTGCCCCGCGCGAGCGACTGTCGCTGGATGCGGGCTGGCGCTTCCTGCAGGGCGACGTGCCCCTGCCGGCCATCAAGGGCCATGGCGCCAGCTACCTCAATGCCAAAGCGGGCGAGGCGCAGGGCCCGGCCAATGCCGACTACGACGATTCAGGATGGCGCCGGGTCGACCTGCCGCACGACTGGGCGGTGGAAGGCCCGTTCGACGCCGCACAGAACAAGTCGCAGGGCTACCGCCCGCGCGGCATCGGCTGGTACCGGCGCTACTTCACCCTGCCGGCGTCCGACCGCGGACGGCACATCGAGCTGCGGTTCGACGGCGTCGCCACGCACAGCACCGTGTGGGTCAACGGCATCGTGGTGAACCGCAACTGGTCGGGCTACAACGGCCGCTACATCGACATCACGCCGTACATGCGCTACGGCGCGGAGCCGAACACAATCGCCGTGCGCGTCGACGCCGAAGTAATGGAAGGCTGGTGGTACGAAGGCGCCGGCATCTACCGTCACACCTGGCTCGTCAAGCGCGACGCCATGCACATCGCCACCGACGGCATCCACGCGAATCCGGTGCGGAAGGACGGCCGCTGGACGCTGCCCGTGACGGTGGACGTCGACAGCAGCGCAGACAGCGCACGCAAGGCGCGCCTGGAAGTCAGCCTGCTCGATCCGGCCGGCCATGAAGTCGCGCACGCCGGCGCGCCCGTCCAGGTCGATGCGCTCGGCAGGGCCAGCACGCGGTTGGCCCTGGCCATACGCAATCCCCAGCCGTGGACGCTGGCCAGGCCGGCGCTGTACCGCGTGCGCGCCGTGCTGCGCGATGCGACCGGCGAGCTGGATCGCGCCGAGACGCACACGGGCTTCCGCACGATCCGCTTCGACGCCGACCGCGGCTTCTTCCTCAACGGCCAGCCGCTCAAGCTGCAGGGCGTGGCGATCCACCAGGACCATGCCGGCGTGGGTGTCGCCGTGCCCGACTCGATCTGGGAATTCCGCCTGCGCCAGCTGAAATCGATGGGCGTGAACGCGATCCGCTTCGCGCACAACGCGCCCGCGGCCGAAGTGCTGGACATCGCCGACCGCATCGGCCTACTCGTGATGGACGAGAACCGCAACTTCAACACGTCGCCCGACTACATGCAGCAACTGACCTGGCTCGTGAAGCGCGACCGCAACCGTCCGAGCGTCATCCTGTGGTCGATTTTCAACGAAGAGACGCTGCAGGGCACGGAGATCGGCTACGAGATGGCGCGCCGGATGGTCGGCGCCATCAAGCAACTCGACACGACGCGCCCCGTCACCGCCGCGATGCACGGCGGTCTGTTCGCCGCCAGGAGCGCCGTGCAGGCGCTGGACGTGGCGGGCATCAATTACCAGGTGTGGGAATACGACCGTTTCCACAAGATGTACCCGCACAAGCCCGTGTTCAGTTCGGAGGACACGTCGGCCTTCATGTCGCGCGGCGAATACACGACCGACCAGGACAAACACCTCGTCGCCAGCTATGACGACGACGCGGCCCAGTGGGGCCAGACGCAGCGCGGCAGCTGGAAACAGATCAGCGCCCGCCCGTTCCTGGCCGGCAGCTTCGCGTGGACCGGTCTCGATTACCGCGGCGAACCGACGCCGCACGAGTGGCCCAGCGCCGGCTCGTTCTTCGGCATCATGGACCTGTGCGCGCTGCCGAAGAACGCGTACTGGTTCCGCCAGGCTTTATGGCTGAAGGACCGCACCGTCATCAAGGTCATGCCGCACTGGAACTGGGCCGGCAAGGAAGGACAGCCGGTCAAGGTGCGGGTCGCGACCAACGCGCCGCGCGTGCGCCTGGAGCTCAACGGCGCGGTCGTCGGCGAGCAGGACGTCGATCCGTTCGACATGGCCACGTTCCAGGTGCCGTATGCGCCGGGGCGGCTCGAAGCCGTGGCGCTGAAGGATGGCGCCGTGGTCGGGCGCGACCAGGTCGAGACGAGCGGCGCCCCCGCCCGCCTCGTGCTGGCGCCGGACC
>NZ_JBKYMO010000660.1:0-2582 GCF_047302915.1 Massilia sp. CT11-108
AACCAGGGCCGCGTGGCGCCGCCGCGCCGCCGTGTCGACCGGGGCGGCGGCGGGGTCGAACGCATCCAGGATCACCATGTCGTATGGGCCGGTCGTGGCGGACAGCAGCGCCGGCTGGCGCGCCAGCAGGGCCAGTTGCAGGCGCTGGAGCTCGCTGATCGTCCGTTCGGCGTCGACGGCACCGGCACGCAGCTCGAGCACGAACACCGCCTGCACGCGCCCGAAATCCAGGCCCAGGCGCCGCGCCCAGGTCTCCAGTTCCGGCCGGCCGCCGGCATCTCCGCGGATCAGGTTCAGCACGAAGGTCTCGCGATAGCGGCTGTCGCGCTGCAGTTCGCCGGCCAGGCTGGCCTGTTCCAGGATCATCTCGGCCGTCAGGCGCACCAGTTCGCCGAATTGCCGGACGGCGTCGGGTGCGCCGCTCAGGCCGACCGCGCCGCACATCTGGCCATCCACGACGAGCGGCAGGTTGATGCCTGGCCGCGCGCCGTGCATGTGCGGCGCCGACGCCGCGTCCACCTCGACCGTCGCACGCCGCGCCAAGGCGAGCAGGGCGCCATCGTGCAGCTCCCCGACCCGGGCGGCGTCGCCGCTGGCCAGGATCACGCCGCGCGCATCCATCACGTTGACGTTGAACGGGATGATGCGCATGGTGCGGCTGACGATGTCCTGGGCGAGGCGGGTGCTGAGTTCGAGCATGCCAGCCACTCTAGCCGATCGCGGTCACTGTGCCAAGTACCAATGCCGGGCGTGCCGATCTTGTGTTTATGTGAACGATTTTGTGAAGATGCACAATCGGCACGCGCAAGAAGCCGCGCGTCTCGTGCCGCGTGCCGAGGACTTGCAGTGACGATTTGGTCATAATGCGGTCTGCCGCCCCGACCGATGGCGGACATCACGGAGACACCATGAGAAACAGCATGAGCACGGGCGCGGCCCAGCCGGCGGGCGTTGCCGATCCCGCCATCCTCGAGCGCGGTTACCGCAAGGCGACCTGGCGCCTGATCCCCTTCATCTTCATCTGCTACCTGTTCAACTACCTGGACCGGGTCAACGTCGGCTTCGCCAAGCTGGAGATGCTCGACGCCCTGAAGCTCAGCGAGACCGTGTACGGACTCGGCGCCGGCATCTTCTTCATCGGCTACGTCACCAGCGGCGTGCCGAGCAACCTGGTCCTGCATAAACTCGGCGCGCGCCGCTGGATCGCCGCCATGATGATCATGTGGGGCGGCCTGTCGGCGGCGATGATGTTCGTCACGAGCCCGGTCTCGTTCTACGCGCTGCGCTTCCTCACCGGCGTCGCCGAGGCCGGGTTCTTCCCGGGCATGGTGTTCTACTTCACGAACTGGTTCCCGGCGCAGAAGCGCGGCCAGGTGATGGCGCTGTTCATGTCGGCGATTCCCGTCTCCGGCCTGGTCGGCGGTCCGC
The DNA here is from genome assembly GCF_047302915.1 of Massilia sp. CT11-108. Lineage (NCBI taxonomy): Bacteria > Pseudomonadati > Pseudomonadota > Betaproteobacteria > Burkholderiales > Oxalobacteraceae > Massilia > Massilia sp. CT11-108. The sequence goes on from NZ_JBKYMO010000660.1 coordinate 1,429, forward strand.
TGTCGGGCTGGATGCTGAGCCATTTCGCGACGGGCCAGGGCGGCCTGGCCGGCTGGCAGTGGCTGTTCCTGCTCCAGGGGCTGCCGACGATGATCCTCGGCGTGGCCGTGCTGTTCTTCCTGTCCGACGGCCTGCAGCATGCCCGTTGGCTGACGCCGGAAGAAAAGTCCGCGATGAAGCAGGCGCTCGACGCCGACGAGCAGGGCCGCCGCGCCAGCAGCCATGCGGTGCACTCGTTCTCCAGCGTGCTGCGCAACGGCCACGTGTGGATGCTGGGCCTGATCTATTTCAGCATCCAGATGGGCGTGTACGCGATCAACTTCTGGCTGCCGTCGATCATCAAGGCACTGGGCTTCGACAACCCGACGACGGTCGGCTGGCTGAGCGCCCTGCCGTATCTGTTCGCGGGTATCTTCATGGTGATCGTGGGCCGCTCGGCCGATGCCCGCCGCGAGCGCCGCTGGCATTTGTCCGTGCCGATGGCGATGGCGCTCGCCGGCCTGCTGCTGGCCGCGAATTTCTCGCACAACGTCGTGCTCGTGATGATCGGGCTCACGCTCGCCACGATGGGGGCGCTGACCGGACTGCCGATGTTCTGGCCGCTGCCCGCCGCCTTCCTGGGCAGCGCCGCCGCGGCCGGCGGCCTCGCCCTGATCAATTCGCTGGGCCAGGTGGCCGGCTTCGTCAGCCCGTTCCTGGTCGGCTGGATCAAGGACGCCACCGGCAGCACGGACGTCGCCCTGTATATCCTGTCGACCGTGCTGCTGGTCGGCGCGGTGCTGGTCATGACCGTGCCGGCGCGCCTGGTCAACCGCTGAGGAGAGCCCATGAAGATCGTCATTGCCCCCGATTCGTTCAAGGAAAGCCTGACGGCGCTGCAGGTGGCCGACGCCATCGAGGCCGGCATGCGCGAGGTCTGGCCCGACGCGACATACGTGAAAGTGCCCGTGGCCGACGGCGGCGAAGGCACCGTGCAGGCCATGATCGACGCGACGGGCGGCCGGCGCGTGGACGTGCGCGTGACCGGACCGCTGGGCCAGGCGGTGGACGCGTTCTACGGCGAGGCCGGCGGCGTCGCCGTGATCGAGATGGCGGCGGCCAGCGGCCTGGAAGGGGTGCCGCCCGACCTGCGCGATCCGCGCACGGCCACGAGC
>NZ_JBKYMO010000661.1:0-2569 GCF_047302915.1 Massilia sp. CT11-108
CGGCGGCCTGCTGTCCAAGGGGCATCCGCTCGGGGCGACGGGCCTTGCCAAATGCTTCGCGCTGACCCACCTGTGGCGCGGCCGGGCGGGCGCGCGCCGCCCAGCTGACCTGGAACGCGACGGCGCGCCAGACCGCCGCCGTCTACCGCTCTTTACTCTGACCAGACTGCCTCCATGTCCCAGCCCATGCGTGTCCTGCACTTCTACAAGACCTATTTCCCCGATTCGGTCGGCGGCGTCGAACAGGTCATCCGTCAGATGTGCGTGGGAACAGGGCGTCTGGGCATCACGAACCAGGTGTTGTCGCTGTCGCGCGACCGCCGCCTGGAACCGTTCGACTACGAAGGCCATACGGTGCACCGCGTGCCGCTGAACTTCGAGGTGGCGTCGAACGCGGTGTCGGTGCAGGCGATCGGCAAGCTGGCGCGCATGGCGGCGGAAGCCGACGTCGTGCACTACCACTTCCCGTGGCCGTTCATGGACCTGGCGCACTTCATCGCCCGCATCGACAAGCCGACCGTCGTCACGTACCACTCCGACATCGTGCGCCAGAAAGCGCTGCTGAAGCTGTACCAGCCCCTGAAGCACCGGTTCCTGGAAAGCGTCGACACGATCGTCGCGACGTCGCCCAACTACCTGGCGTCGTCGGCCGTGCTCGACCGCTACCGCGACAAGACGCGCGTGATCACGTTCGGCCTCGACAAATCCAGCTATCCGGAACCGGACCAGGCCCGCCTGGACCACTGGCGCGCGCGGGTCGGCCCGAAATTCTTCCTGTTCGTGGGCGTGCTGCGCTACTACAAGGGCTTGCACATCCTGCTCGACGCCGTGGCCGGCACGGATTACCCCGTCGTGATCGTCGGCGCGGGGCCGATCGAGGCGGAACTGAAGGCGCACGCCGAGCGCCTGGGCCTGAAGCGCGTGCAGTTCGTCGGCGCCGTGGACGACCTCGACAAGGCGGCGCTGCTCAAGCTCTGCTACGCCGTCGCCTTCCCGTCGCACCTGCGCTCGGAAGCCTTCGGCATCTCGCTGCTGGAAGGCGCGATGTACGGCAAGCCGATGATCTCCAGCGAGATCGGCACGGGCACCACGTACATCAACGTGCACGGCGAGACGGGCCTGGTCGTGCCGCCGTCCGACCACGAGGCGCTGCGCGCCGCGATGACGCGGCTGTGGCACGATCCGCAGATGGCGCAGGAGATGGGCCAGCGCGCGGAGGCGCGCTACTGGCAGCTGTTCACGTCGGCGCAGATGGCCGACAACTATGCGCGCCTGTACCAGGAACTGGTGGCGCGCCGGGCGGATGTGCGACTGGCTGCCGCGCCGCGTCTGGGCTAAGGTCACGCGTGGGCACGGGGTGCCCACCATGCATATCACGCCGCCACGGCGATCGGCGCCGGCACCGCGTCCTGCTCCGCCCACCGCTCGCGGATCGCGCGGATCGCCGGCATCTGCGCGAGAAACAGGTCGACCAGTTCCGCATCGAAGTGCTTGCCCTTCTGCTTGACGAGGAAGTCGAGCGCCTCTTGTTCCGTCCACGCCTTCTTGTACGGTCGGATCGACGTCAGCGCGTCGAACACGTCGGCGATGGCGCAGATGCGGCCTTCGAGCGGAATGTCCTTGCCGGCCAGGCCGTTCGGATAACCGCTGCCGTCCCATTTCTCGTGGTGCGTGAGCGCGATGTTGCGCGCCAGCGCCAGCACGCCGTGGTCGTGGTGGCCGATGATCTCGGCGCCGATGCGCGCGTGGCTCTGCATGATCTTCCATTCGTCCGGATCGAGCGGTCCGGGTTTCTGCAGCACGCGGTCGGGAATGCCGATCTTGCCCACGTCGTGCATCGGCGCGGCGTGCAGCAGGTCGTCCGCTTCCGCTTCCGTCATGCCGGCCGCGAGGCCAAGGATGCGCGCGAAGTGGCTCATGCGGATGACGTGCAGGCCCGTCTCGTTGTCCTTGTATTCGGCGGCCAGGCCGAGGCGCTGGACGATCTCCAGGCGCGACGCGCGCAATTCTTCCATGCGCACGAGCGACAGGTGGGTGCGCACGCGAGCGCGCACGATCGGCGGGCTGACGGGCTTGGTGATGTAGTCCACGGCGCCGGCCTCGAAGCCTTCCACCTCGTCGCTCGTGTCGTTGAGCGCGGTGACGAAGATGACGGGGACGGCGGCCAGCGCCGGATCGGCCTTGAGGGCGGCGCACACTTCGTAGCCGCTCATGCCGGGCATCATCACGTCGAGCAGGACCAGGTCGGGCGTCTCTTCGCGCGCCAGTTCGAGCGCGCGTGGGCCGTCCTTGGCGAAACGCAGGCGGTAGTGGTCTTGCAGGATCTGGCGCAGCAGCTGCAGGTTGCTGGCCTCGTCGTCGACCGCGAGGATCAGCGGTTGGTTGACGGTGGTCATTCGATGGTCTCCTGTGCCGGCTCGTCGATGGCGGCCAGCACGGTGTCAAGTTGTTGCAGGGCGAGGTCGAAGTCGAAATCGGAGATGGCGGCGTGGACTTGCGCGACGCGGGAGGCGAGCGGATGGCCGCTCGTGGCGGCGGCGAGGCCCGCCAGCGCGGCGTCGTCCAGGCC